>JAZQKM010000147.1:0-10479 GCA_045542155.1 Eubacteriales bacterium | reverse complement strand
GAGTGCTACGATACGTTCTGCACGGGTAAAGTCCTCACAAATCGAGTCAGCTGCCTTTGCAAACTTCTCTTTTTCGTATTCCTCGCGCGAAAAACCCTTAACAACACGCATGCCGCGAACGTTCTCTTCGATGGATTCGTTGAGTCGGTCGTACTTTTTGAATACGCGCCTGAATGCGGGCATTGCCTTGCGGCTGACCAAATACAAGCCACCACCCAAAATCGGAATAACGACCACGAAGGTGACTGCAAGCCATCCACCCATATATGCCGACATCACGATAGAGAAAATAAGCATCAAGGGGCTGCGAACTGCCGTACGAATAATCATCATAAAAGACATCTGCACGTTTTGCACGTCGGTGGTAATACGCGTTACCAAGGATGCCGACGAAAACTTATCGATGTTGCCAAAGCTAAAGGATTGAATTTTGGCATAAATATCGTGGCGCAGATTTTTGGCAAAGCCTGCCGATGCGCGTGCAGAGGTAAATCCTGCAAGTCCGCCGCAGGTCAGGGATGCCACCGCCATCAGCACAAGCACTCCGCCAACCGCCAAGATGTAACCCATATCAAGGTTTTTGCCCTGTTCTTGGATTTTGTTGATCAAAAAGGTGGCGGTTACAAAAGGAATGAGCGTTTCAATAATCGCTTCGCCCACCATTAGACAGAGCGTTAAAATCGTCGGTTTTTTGTATTCTCGCACACATTTTGCAAGTTTTTTCAGCATAACTTCTACAAAAGTTCCTTTCTTTCTTAGTCACAATTTTACATTTTCATATTATATCATAATACCTTGCTAAAGTCAACCGACAACACGAAAATTTAAGAAAAACAACACCAAAAATACAAAAAAGGGGCTGTCTCAAACTCGCATTTGAGACAGCCTTTTAAAAGCCTTAATTTACTGTTTCATATGAACATCAAGCTGCGGGAAAGGAATTTCAATGCCTTCAGCTTCCAGTCTCTTATGAATAGCCTCAAGAACGTCAAAGTTTACCTGCCAATAGTTGGCGGTCTCTGTCCACAAACGGAGAACAAAGGTCAAGGAGCTGTCGCCCTGTGTTGTGAGACGGCAGAAGGGCTCGGGGTCTTTCAAAACCAGCTCGTGCTTGCTGCCCTCTTCAAGAAGAATAGCTTTCACGCGGTCGATGTCGCTACCGTAAGCTACACCAATGTTCAAATCTACGCGGCGAGTACCGTTTACAGAATAGTTAACAACTGAATTGCTCATTATGCTACCGTTGGGAACGGTAACAGACTTATTGTCTCCTGTTTTGATAAAGGTATAAAAAACGTCGATATCGCTAACCGTTCCGGAGTGACCGTTAACCTCGATAAAATCTCCTACACGGAAGGGGTGGAAGAGCAATATCATAATGCCGCCTGCAAAGTTGCTGAGTGCTCCCTGCAATGCAAGACCGATAGCAACACCGGCAGAGGCGATTGCCGCGATTACCGATGCCATCGGCACACCCATAATGGCAATGATGGTGACCGCAAGAATAATGTAAAGCACAACGTTGACAAAGTTCGCCAAGAAATGTGCAACGGTAGGCTCCATCTTTTTGGATGCCTTGCCTGTACGCAAGCTCTTAACAACAGTCTTGATAATGAGTCGGCAAACGATGAAGATGGCAATCGAAATCAAGAGTTTGAGGCCTACATCCTGCAAAATGGGAATGAGCCAATTCCAAAATTGTTCTAAATTCATAAGAACCTCCTGCTTTTTTTGTTTTATATCATAATAGCAACCGACAAAGGCTTTTGCCTACCCGTTTGCCCTTATGCCAAGAAAACGCCTTCGACAAAGATTTTAAGACCAATGATGATAAGAATCGAGCCACCGAAAATAGAAGCCTTGCCTGCAAGCTTTGTGCCAAAAGTCTTGCCCAAAAGAAGTCCGATAGAGCAAAGAATGAAAGTGACAATAGCAATTATCAAGCAACAAACAAGCGCCATCAGCCAATCATAGTCGGCAATGGTAAAGCCAACGGAAAGTGCATCAATAGATGTTGCAACGCCCTGCACCAAAAGTGCCGAAAGACCAATGGACGTGCATCCGCAATCCTCTTCTCCCTTGCAGGCAATGCCCTCATACAGCATTTTTCCGCCAATGTAAGCAAGCAGTCCGAGCGCGATCCACGGGATGAGTTTTCCAAAAAATGCGAAATATTGCATAATGGTATGTACGCACACCCAACCGATGAGCGGCATAGCAAACTGGAAGAGTGAAAAAACGCCTGCAATACCGCACATTTTCTTGGTACCCATACAAGGCTCATTCAAGCCGTTGGCAAGAGATACCGAAAAAGCATCCATTGCAAGACCCGCGCCAAGAGCTATGCTCATTAAGAAAAACTCAAAATCCATAAAAGCTCCAATGCAAATTCATTTTCGTTTTATTATATCACAAAATCGCCTTTCTGTCAAGCATTCAATTTTTTGTTGCATTTTTTAAAAAAATGTGCTACAATAAAGAAAAAATGCGAAGGAGGAGTGCTATGATTTGCCGTCAATGCCCTCGGGAATGTAATATCGCAAGGCACGGGGAAAGCTATGGCTTTTGCGCATCGCCCGATGCGTTTTTGGTTGCCCGTACGGGGCTTCACGCTTGGGAAGAACCGCCCGTCAGCGGCTCGCGCGGCTCGGGAACCGTCTTTTTTGGCGGATGCAATCTGCGTTGCGTATTCTGCCAAAACCGCGCCATCAGCCACGGTGGCGTAGGCCGCAAAATGAGTGACGATGCACTCTTGGACGCAATGCTGCGCTTGCAGGATGCGGGAGCGCACAACATCAACCTCGTCACGCCTTCGCATTACACCCTACAACTCGCGCGCCTTTTGGAGCGCGCAAAGCCACATTTGCACATCCCCATCGTGTGGAATAGCAGTGCCTACGAAAGTGTCGAATCTCTGCGCGCCCTTGACGGTCTTGTAGACGTTTACCTACCCGACGTCAAGTATTTTTCTCCTGCCATATCCGCGGCTTATTCCTCGGCGCCCGATTATTATTCGGTTGCTGTTCGCGCCATCGCGGAGATGCTTCGTCAAGTGGGAGATGCACGCCTTTATTCGGACGAAGGCATCCTTTTGCGCGGAATGATCGTGCGGCATCTCATTCTGCCCGGCTGCCGTTCCGATTCGATTGACCTTTTGACATCCCTTGCCAAAAAATTCGGCACCAACGCCTTTTTGCTCTCGTTGATGGGGCAATATACTCCCGAATTTGCAGAGGATGCCCCCTACCCCAACCTGCACCGACGCCTGACCTCATTCGAGTATCAGTCTGTGCAAAAGGTAGCTACCGACCTCGGATTTGACGGCTTTTCGCAGGATTTAACATCTGCTACAAGTAAATATACGCCTGATTTTTAGGGGGATGCGTTTGTGGGGAAAACTTCTTGCAAGAAGTTTTCCCCACACCCCTTTCAAGAATTCTCGCACAAAGGGTAAAAAAATAAAATTGTTAGGTTACAAACAGACGGTCGACGCACACCCCATACAATCCGCCATAAAATCAACAACAGAGGGATAGTCTCACACTATCCCTCTGTTTTATTTATTGTGCTCTTTTGTTTCCGTGTGTATATCTCACACCAGCTTGCAAATCATCACCAAGCAATTCCGAAACGGTCACTACGTTAAATCCCATTTCATTAAGTCGTTGCAAAATGATGACTGTTGCTTCGTATGTATTGTTGTAAATATCGTGCATCAAGATAATGTCACCGTCTTCAATGTTTTTAAGAGCATTGTTTACAATGGTTTCAATACATTCGGCATCACCTGCGGGAGAACGAAGCTCCCAATCCAAGGTATCGACATTCCAATTAACAACGGCAAACTGACATTCCGCCACACGCGTACCCGAAATAGACCCACCGATAGGTCTCATTACACGCACCTCGTAGCCCGGAATTTTTTCCCGAATGGCTGCCAGCGTTTCCAAAACCTCATACTGATATGTCTCCTCAGAGCAAGAAGCATAATTGGCTTTGTGTGTATATCCGTGAATACCGATTTCATTGCCGTGCTCTGCGGCATATACCATCGCTTCGCCGCCGTAGTCCTCTCCCAACGTTTTTCTTACACGGTTTCCCACCACAAAAAACGTGGCGTGGTAGCCGTATTTGTCAAGCTCGTCCACAATAGGCTTTGTGGTAATGCTGGAAGGTCCGTCATCAAAGGTCAGCGCGACGCGCGGACGGGTATCTACTACGGGGGGTGACGGCTTATGCGTTTGGGCGGTCGTGTTGCTCGAATTTGCACGGTGACTTTCAGCCTTCATACAGCTCGCGCAAAGAAGGCAGGTCAAGGCTAACAAAAAGCTGATAACGGTTTTTGCAATTTTCGATTTATAAAAAAACATTTTGGTCCTTTCTTTTGAAATATGTGAAAAAGGTCAATCTTCGTCGTGGTGAATAGGCTCGATGCGGTAAAAATCGAGCACGGGAATAAGAATGAGCGCGGTAAGTCCTGCGTTGAAGCCGCCGTTATAAAGGACAAATCCACCGTGCATTGCCGCAGTTGACGTGCAGATAATGGCACTGACAAGCCCTGCAACAACTCCCCACTTCCAACCGTACTTACCCGCAATCGGGCAAAGGCCGGTGGCAAACGCCAGACCGTTGATGTAGGCTTGGGTTGAAAGCGTCCAAGGAATATCCAAAGAACAAAGCGCGCAAACGCCGCAGGTAAATACGAACAAAATGGCATATCCCAAGGCAATGGGAGCAACGTTTTTGGGGTGCTGTCCGTCTGCCGAGAATGTCAAAGCTGCAAAGGTAACGCCGACGGTCGGCCCCGTAAAGCCGGCGCCCTCGGGTAAAAACGGAAAGATTTCGGGCAACAGGAACACCAAGTTGAGATATGCTAAAATACAAAATCCGTATACACCAAAATTGATAAAACAAACAGGCATACCAAATTTATCTGCAAAATCCATCCCGTGCCCTGTACACTTCAAAAGAGGTCGGTAATTGCGGAAGGTGCATCCGTTGAGCAAAAAGCCCAAAAGCTCACAAAAGCCAAAGAGGATGATGAAAAACACGTTCATAAATCCCCAATAGACGTGTCCTACGCTTTCGTAGTAGTGTGTGTTTTCCCCTACCACGGATTCTGCGGGAGCAATGCCAAGCGTTTTATAAAGGAAGCAGTAAACAAAAATACCGAACATTCCAAGAGCCAACCCCGCCTTATACATATTGTAGCCGCGGTGCATAGCGGTAGTTCCCGGCAGGAGAGCGGGCACAAGAAATCCCGAGCCGAAGCCGAACAGAATCGACAGTGCAATACCAACAATGTTAACGTTCACTCCTGCAACACTCACATAGATACCGAGTGGATAGCAGAAAAGAAAATCGCTGATAAAAGGCGCAAGTGCGGTAGCAAACATTGCCACGTGCAAATTTTTGCGCAAGGGATGCTTTGTAACAAAGCAATAGATGATAACGCCAACAAACGGCGGCCACATATTGACAAAATTGAGGCCGTAAAAGCAATGCGCTATCACAAGGATATATGCCGCAAAGGTGGTAGACGAAGCCCGTGTACGGCTGATAAGAATCAGCAGATTACAAGCGAGACCGCACAGTCCTGCATTCAGCAGCGTGCTTGCCAAGCATCCAACGCCAAAATAGTCGGTAACCAATTTAGAAGGGCTTGTACAAATTTTGAAGAAATTTTCAAGCAACGTTGAAAAATCCGTATTTGTCAATCTCATCGCCACAGGTACCGCCGCGAGAAAGGAAAGGCTCAAAAAGAGCGTGAAGAGAGAAAAGGCAACACCGTTCTGCTTGGCACGTTCCCCCATTAAGATATCTTGCTCTTGCTGTTTCACTCTCATAACCTTTTACTTCCTTTTAAAACGAATTTGCCTCTGCGTTTTTATTACTTGCCTGCAACGCTCATATTGCGCACGAGCACGTCGGGAGAACCGAATACGGTTCTGCCGGGAATGCCCCAGCAAACCTCGTTACCAAGCGAATCGATTTCTTTGATAAGCTCAAAGAAATTACCTGCAACGGTAAAGGACTTGACCGGCTCGGCAAGCTTGCCGTTGCGAATCATAAAGCCTGCGCTCTCAATGGAGAAGTCGCCGGTTACGGCATTTGCGCCTGCGTGGAAGCCCTTACATTCGGTAATATAAATGCCCTCGCCTGCTTTGGAAAGCAGCGTATCAAGGTCACAGTCACCTGCCATCAGACCAAAGTTGTAGGGTGCGATGGAAACGGGGGCTGCGTAGCTTCCCTTTTGTCCGTTACCCGTAGAGGTAACGCCTGCTTTCTTTGCGGTAGTCAGGTCGTAAAGCAGCGTTTTGAGAACACCGCCCTCAACAATGGCGCGGCGCGCGGTTGCAACACCCTCGCCGTCAAAGGGCGTCTTGATAGGTGAACCCTCTCTCATTGGGTCGTCAACGATGTTGACAAAAGGTGCGGCAATTTCTTGCCCTTCCTTACCCGCCAAAAGAGACAGTCCAAGCTGTGCATTTTTTGCCGAGAAGGCAGATGCAAAGACTGCAAGGAAATTGCGGAACTGCTTTCCGTCGAATACAACGTTCTGCTTGCCCGAGGGTGCAACGGTTGCACCCATTTTTCCGAGCGCTTCACGTACGGCATTGGCGGATGTCTCTTTTACCTCTTCAAAGGTTTCACCAACGGCAAAATCGAAGGCTTCCTGCGCTTCTTCTCCGTCACGCACGACAACAGCGGCATACGCACCGCTCATGCCCGTGCTGTTGGAAAGAGAAAGTCCGTTGGAGTTATAGAGACGAACCTCACTTACACTCGACATCGCCATAGACTGTGTGCCGTCGCCTACCTTTTCGCTTTGCGCGTAGGTTTCCTTTTGCAAACGAAGCGCCGTATCCCGAACAGTAACGGCATCGGTCAATTTGAGCTCGCCCGAATCGATTTTTGCATATTCGGGAGAACCTTCAAAAATGAAAACCTCGTCCTCGCTATCAATGCAAGCGGCATTGGAAATCGCGTTTTTAACGAGCTCTTGCATTGCATCCTCGGTCATAAGCTCGCTGGATGCGTAGCCCATCTTGCCGTCAACGATGCAACGGAAGCAGATACCGCCGCTCACACTCGAAGAAAATGCGCTGATTTCATCCTTGAGCGTTTCGGCACTGATGCTCTCGCCTACCTGATAATAAATTTCGTATTGCGCGATGCCTGCCTCTTTTGCGGCGGCAATGAGCGCATTTTTCATTTGTTCAAATACCATTTTAACGACCTCCTACCGTAATGGAAGAAACGCGAATGAGGGGCTGACCGACGTCGGTGGGAACACTACCGCTGGAAGAGCCGCACATACCCTGTGCGCGGTCAAGGTTTTGTCCGACCATATCAATGTTTTGCAGGATTTCCGAGCCTGTACCAACCAAGGATGCACCGCGAACAGCCTCACAGATTTTGCCGTTGCGGACCAGATAACCCTCGGCTACCGAGAAGTTGAAAGCACCCGTGAGAGGGTTAACCGAGCCACCGCCCATCTTTTTGCAATACAAACCGTTCTCGATGGAAGCAATAATGTCCTCGTTTTTATCGGGTCCGTTGTCGATAAAGGTATTGGTCATGCGGGATGTGGGCTCATACTCATAGCTCTGACGGCGGGAGTTACCTGTCATCGGCATTCCCATACGGCGAGAACCGAGACGGTCGATCATATAGCTCTTGAGAATACCGTTTTCGATGAGCACGTTTCTTTGTGTGGGATTGCCCTCGTCGTCGATGTTGACAGAGCCCCACGCACCGGGGATGGTGCCGTCGTCGATGGCTGTCACCTTGGGATTGGCAATCTGCTGACCGAGCTTCCCCGCCATTTGTGATGCGCCAATGGCAACCGCGGTAGCCTCGAGCGAGTGACCGCAAGCCTCGTGGAAGATAACGCCGCCAAAACCGTTTTCAATAGCAACGGTCATCGTTCCTGCATGGCAGTAATCTGCCTTCAGGTTCACCATCGCTTGGCGAGCCGCCTCGCGGCCGATGTCAACAGGATTGACGGTATCGAAAAATTCCAGACCCATTCCCGCACCGGGGCTTGCACTGCCCGATTGGTTAACGCCTGCCGCGCTTGCAACAGCACTGACTGCCATACGGGTGCGGATGTGGCGGTCGGTGGTATAGAGCCCTTCTGTGTTGGCAACAAGAATGGTATGGTCAACTCCAAGCAGCGTTCCGCTGACCTGAGAAATTGCCTCGTCGTATTCCTTTGCGGCAAAGCAACCGGCTCTGAGAAGATCGGCGCGAATGCGCGCGTCAACACTTGTGGGAATGATTTTTGCAGGGTGAAGATTCGGGAACATACGCTCACAAAGAACGATCTTCTCCTCTACTGCGCGCAAGTCTCCCGTAGCAGCGGCTACCGAGCGAGCGCATTTGAGAAGTCCTGCACGAGAGGTGTCGGACGTGGAAGCAAATACGGTTTTTGTTCCCAAAAAAGCGCGGATGCCCACGCCGGATATCAAATTATCGGTAACACGGTCGATTTTGCCGTCCACCATATTGATGCTGTTATTACGGGTAATCTCACCAAAGAGCTCTACAAAATCAGCTCCGCCGCTCATCGCAGAGGCGAGTACCTCTTCTGCCAATGCTTTTGCAATCATTGATTGTGTTCTCCTTATTCAAAAATATTGGGGGTGTTGTTTTCTTCGTCAATCAAGGGAATGAGATCTGTCAGCTTGTCACAACGGTGCCACAATAAAGACGATATCTCCTCGGTGCATGGTTGCAGATCGGGGACCATAACAGTGAACATTCCTGCGGCGTGCCCCGCACGGACACCGTGGTGAGAATCCTCAACCACTACGCAATGCTCGGGGGTCACTCCAAGCCTTTGGGCAGCAGTAAGGAAGATTTCGGGGTGCGGCTTGCCGTGCGTCACAGTCTCACCCGTCACAATATCATCAAAGACGCCCTCAAGCCCCGACATTTGCAAATAGCGGTCGACCATTTTGCGACCGGTCGAGGTAGCAAGAGCTATCTTGATGCCACGCTTTTTCAGCTCGGCAAAAATTTCGGGAGCGCCTGCCTTAAAAGGCAGAACGCCGCTCTTGAGTTCTTCATCAAGGTAACCGCGGCGAAGCGTGCGGATTTCCTCAAAGGGGGTATCCTCACCGTAAAAATGATAGACACAAGCCGCAATATCGGTCATATTCAGCCCACAAACGCGAGCAAAAAAGAGGTCCATATCCTCATCAAAGCCAACCTCTTTTGCCGCGCGAATCCAGCCACGGCGATAGATGGGCTCGGTATCGAATACCGTTCCGTCCATATCAAATAAAACCGCTTGTATCATCATATTCCTCCGGGTTTTGCTATTATTATCATTGTATCACAAATTTTGTCAAAAAACAACGCCCGTTTTCATTTTTTATTAAGTTTTTTGTGTCCGAAATTAAGGAAATAAAAAACGGGAGACCAAAGGTCGCACCTACAATAGAAAAACACAAAAACGCCCCGCACACAGCGGGGCGTCGAATCTTATTTCCATTCTCCCATCGATTCTTTTTTCTCTTGCTCGCGGAGCTCTGTTTCCTCTTTGTCAAAGCGGTCTTTTAGAACGTCTTTATTTTTGATGCGATAGGTAAATAACCCTGTGGCAAATGCCAAGGCATAGATGATAAAAGACGATAAAACCTTGATGGCAGGCGGAAAGAAAAAGATAAACGGAATCATCAAAGGGATGGCGGCATAGAGTGCCGTTGCCGCAAAACCGGTCAAGCCGTTTTCTTCCTCCGCGGTAAAGGGTGAACCGTAAGCGGTTCGAAAACCGTTTTCACTTTTTGCTTTTTTGAACAAAGCGGCTTGAAAAAGTATTAGTGCAATAAAAACAATAGGAAGTACAGACAAGGCATTGATTTGGATGCTCTTATAAAACGCAGCAATCGCTATAATATTTGCCACGGCAGCAACGATATAATAAATCAGCATAATCGATATTCCTTTCATTCGTATTACCATTTTTATTATAGCATTTTCTTCCCCCAAAAACAATACTTATCAACTAAAAAGACAGTACTTTCAAAAAAACTCGGTGGGGCAAGCCTTCGCCCTACATTTGCCTCAATCAACTCTCTTAACGAGCAGGGTCTTGGCGGTACCTGCGAGTTAGCGTGAGCAAAAGCGAGGTTTTACCTCGCGCCGACTGTCTATCAGTAAACTAACGGCTTCCCTTTTTGTCCTTTTGTGTGAAAGTTTTTGAAAGGGGTGTGGGGAAAACTTTTCTCAAAAAGTTTTCCCCACAATCCTTACATAAGTTCTATCAACTTTTCGATGGTTTTCCAAAAGACCTCGACAGAGGAAAGGTTGAGGCGTTCGTCGGGAGAGTGCACGTCGCGCATATCGGGGCCGACGGAGATAACGTCAAGACCGGGAAGCTTGGAAGCGATGATGCCACACTCAAGACCGGCGTGAATAACATCAACCACAGCATCCTTACCCGTAATCTCGCGGTAGGCACGTGCGTAG
>JAZQKM010000146.1:0-3852 GCA_045542155.1 Eubacteriales bacterium | reverse complement strand
ATACTCAAATTTTGGAGGTAAATAACAATGGCATCCGAAAAGATTACTAACATTCTTGAAGAAATTAAGTCCCTTACCATTCTTGAACTCAACGACCTCGTAAAGGCAGTTGAAGAAGAGTTCGGCGTATCCGCAGCAGCTCCCGTAGGCGTAGTTGCAGCAGGCGGCGCAGCAGCTCCCGCAGCTGAAGAAAAGACCGAGTTCGACGTTATCCTTGCAAGCTTCGGCGCTAAGAAGCTCGACGTTATCAAGGTTGTTCGTGAGCTCACCGGTCTCGGCCTGAAGGACGCTAAGGATCTCGTAGAAGGCGCTCCCAAGACCATCAAAGAAGGCGTTTCCAAGGACGAAGCAGAGCAAGTTAAGGCTGCTCTCACCGAGGCAGGCGCAACTGTTGAAATTAAGTAATTTAAACCTACTTAGTTTTACACATTGTCTAAAAGATAACCGAAAAAAAGGCTACTGTGCTTTCACAGTAGCCTTTTTTCGTTCCCTTTCAATTTGTGCAGAACCAAAACCTTGTCTTTTTTCTTAAAAAATCACCAAAAAATTCTATTTTTAATAGAATAATTCTAATTTTTATTCTATAATTTTGTATTCAAAAAGCTCACAATGCAGTCTTGTTCCCTCATCTGTACCCATCGGCAGCAGCGCTAACGCGATAAAAAGCGGCGCTGTTTCGGGAGAGGCATCATCGCGCAAATAAGCGTACTCCCCCTCAATCTTAATAACGGTATAGTCCTTGGGCTCCATATCGTTTTTCCCCCTTCGGTTTTATGTTTTCTTTTGAACCTATTTTAGCACATTTCCCCCACTTTTGCAAGCATTTGCACCACTTTTTCACTCAAAATCGAAAAAATGTCAAAAAAATGAAAAAATTTCAAACTTTTTTCCAAAAACCCCTTTTCTTTTGAATTTTTTTATTGTATAATATAGTTAGATAATTATGTCGCGTTAAAAAACGCGGAAGAAAGGATTCATGGTATCGTCTATGAAACAAAAATATAGCATTACAGTTGCAGACATGGAGCTGAACATCATCAGTGACGCTTCCCCCGATGAGGTAGAAAATATTGTTGGCATGCTTGATCGCCGCATGCGCGATATCAACCTCAAGAGCCCCCGTTGCACCAAAAACGAGGCTGCTATCCTTTGCGCTCTCGCATATTGCTCTGAAAGAATGGCAATGCAAGAGGCCTTCAAAAAGGTAGAAAAGGATGCTTTCCGCTTCTCTGCTGAGAACGAAAAGCTCAAAAAGACCATTGAAAGCTTGCAGGAGGAAGTAGACAATCTGCGCAAGGATGCCAGCGTAATGCGCTCTATCCTTGACCATGCCGCAGCTGCAAATGCTCCCGCAAAGGAAGAAAAGCCCAAGTACGTTCCCAAGCCGTTCAAAAAGGCTGAGGAAGAAAATGTTCAAATCTCTGTATTTGAAGAGAACGCAACCGCAGAGGAAGCCATTACAGAAGCCGCTCCCGAAGAAGCTCCCGTTGTTGTTGAGGAATCCACCTCTCAAAAGAGCACTTCCAAAAATCGCGTTGGCGCGATGTTTGATTTTTTGACCTTTAGTGATGTCTGATAAGCGCATCCAACCCTTGCCCGAGCTGCTCTGCCCCGCGGGTTCCCCCGAGGCGCTTGACGCAGCGATTGAAGGCGGTGCCGATGCCGTTTATCTCGGTGGCACCACGTTTAATGCAAGAATGAATGCCCACAATTTCGGCGGAGACGCATTGCGCTCCGCCGTTTTGCGCGCGCACAGCTATGGGGTAAAGGTCTATCTTACTCTCAATACGCTTGTGGGCGACCGCGAAATCCCCGCTGCTTTGGCAGCCGCCGAAGAAGCGACAAACGCAGGTGTTGATGCCTTGATTGTTGCAGACCTTGGCGTGGCAGCGGCACTGCACCGCACCTTCCCCACGCTCGAACTTCACGCAAGCACACAAGCATCCTCACACAATGCAGAATCAGCAAAAAAGCTGCAAGAGGTTGGATTTAGTCGCATCGTCATTGCGCGTGAAACGCCTGCCGCCGATCTTTTTGAAACAGTAAAAAATTCTCCTTTGGAGATTGAAATGTTCATTCACGGTGCACTTTGCGTCAGTCATTCGGGGCAATGCTTGTTCTCCTCGCTCGTAGGCGGACGAAGCGGAAACCGAGGCGAATGTGCACAACCCTGCCGACTTCCCTTTGCTTGCAAAAAAGGGGGAAATGCCTACCCCCTCTCGCTCAAAGATCTCTCGCTTGCAGCGCACGTGCCCGCACTGATTGAAAGCGGAGTTGCATCCCTGAAAATTGAGGGCAGAATGAAAGCCCCCGAATACGTGCGCGACACCGCGCGCATTTGGCGCAGACTGCTTGATGAGCGTCGCGCCGCCACTCCCGAAGAAATGCGTGAGCTCGCCTCTATCTTCTCTCGCGGTGGCTTTACCGATGGTTATTACAAAGAAAAAATTGATAGCAAAATGCTTGGTGTACGCTCCGAGGATGACAAATCCGCTTCTCGCACACTCGTGCCTTTTGGTGGCATCACGCGCAAAATACCGCTCGATTTTGCGGTACGTATGAAGAAAAACGAGTCAATTACGCTCACTGTGGGTGATAAAAATCGCCAAATTGTTGTGTCAGGTGACACTCCGCAAGCAGCACTGACCGCGCCTCTTTCTGCCGACCATTTGGAAAGAAATCTCTCCAAGCTCGGCGGAACCCCCTATTCTGTTGGCTCTTTTCGTGTCGAGATGGACGACGGCTTGATCCTCCCCGTTTCGCGCCTGAACGATCTGCGCCGCCGCGCGATTGCCGAATGGGAAAGCAATTTAGCACCCCAAAAAACTGAAAAAGCCCCATACGCGATGCAAAAATCGCATAACGTATGCAAAAAAACGCGTTCCGCACGTTTTTATACTGCCGAACAGATCACCCCCACGGCAAGAGACTTCTTCGACCGCATCTATCTGCCACTCGGCAAAGAAACATCCGCGTGTGACGGCGTTGTTCTACCGCCTGTTATTTTTGAGCGAGACCTTGCAAAGGTTGGCGAAATGCTTGCCACCGCCGCTGCAAAGGGAGTGCGCTATGCACTCGTTGGCAACCTCGGTCACATCGAGCTTGTCAAGCAAGCAGGGCTTGTTCCCGTAGGCGATTTTCGTTTCAACGTCACCAACTGCGAAACCGTTTGTGCTCTGGAAGAGATGGGAATCGACACCCTCATCCTCTCCCCCGAGCTCACGTTGCCGCAAGCACGCGACATCAAGGGCGACACCTCGCTCATCGTTTATGGGCGAATTCCTTTGATGACGGTTGAAAAATGCGTCATTCGCGAGATTGCCGATTGCGATACGTGTGGCAAAAACAGCGCAATCCTGACCGACAGACGCGGTGTCCGCTTCCCCGTTCTGCGCGAGTGGGAGCACCGCAACGTCATTTATAACAGTCTCCCAACGTCTATGTCAGACAGACAAGATCAGCTGGCAAAAGCGGGTATTACCGCACAGCATTTTCTGTTCAGTGCAGAAACACCCGACGAAGTGGATGAGGTCATCCGTCTTTGGAAAAAAGGCGCGGCGCCGCCTTATCCCGTAAGGAGAATATAAAAATGCATCATCTTTTTTTCAAAAAGCCTTGCCTTTTTGAAAAAAGAGTGTATAATATCTATTGAGTAAAAATTCAAACAGAGAAAGAAGGATATCAAAAATGTCTGAATGTACACATGATTGCTCTACTTGCTCCAGCAACTGCACTTCAAGAGAAAAGCCGCAGAGCCTGCAGATCCCTGCAAATGCGCTGAGCGACGTAAAGCACGTTATAGGAGTTGTTAGCGGCAAGGGTGGTGTTGGTAAATCGCTTGTTACCTCTATG
>JAZQKM010000145.1:0-22560 GCA_045542155.1 Eubacteriales bacterium | reverse complement strand
AATATGACAGTCCAAAAAGAAAGTGCCGTCGGGTGAAACCGACGGCACTTGTTTGTGCATGGAAGCAAATTAGTTTGCGATACCGGAGTGCTCGATACCCTGTACCAGGAAGTTCTGGCAGAAGGCATAAAGAATAACCAGCGGCGCAATGGTCATAAGACCGGTAGTGTTACGAATAGCTGTGTCGTAAAGCTTTTGTCCTTCAGGCAAAGCGTTCTTCAAGGAAGGCGGAATATCAAGAACGATATCAACCAACATTTGTTGGTTAGAAAGTCCGCTCATATCGATAATCTTGCCAACGTAGAAGTCATCGGTCCACTGCCAGCAGAATGCAAACAGGAATACGGTTACCATCATGGGGATGGAAAGCGGCAGAATGATTTGGATGAAGGTGCGGAAAGTACCGCAACCGTCCATGTATGCCGATTCTTCAAGCTCATCCGGAATTCCGCGGAAGAACTGGCGAAGCAAGAAGATATACAAACCGTTCTTAAATGCCAAACCTGTAAGAGAAAGCAGGATCAAGGGCAGATAAGTTCCCGAAATATTGACACCTGTGTTTTTGAATTCCATAGCAACGTCATCGCCAAATTGGTCTACACCAATAATAATCTCTTCGGGGAGAATATTCAAATTGGAGAAGAAGTTGGCAACGCCTTCACCCAGCTGTGTGATGTTCCAATCGCCGATTTGGATACCGCCGCCTGTGAGCAAGCGAACAATGCCCAAGATATCGAAATTTCGGAACTCCAAGAACATCGCGTGTTGCAACGTTTGGTGAGGAATGATCATAGTAACCATAACCAAAATGAAGATGAGATTACGGCCGCGGAATTTGAACTTTGCAAATCCGTATCCGATCAAGCTACAAATCAACATTTGGATAACTGCGGTTGAGAAAGAAAGAACAAACGTGTTACCCAATGCGCTGAAATAACCCAATTCCAAAATGATGGCTTCGTAAATATCAAAGGAGATATTCTTGGGAATCATCAAAACGGTCGGGTCAAGGAAATCAGCAGGAGCCATGATAGAGCCGGTAATCTTACTGACGAACGGGAAAAGAACAATATAGGAGATACCTACCATCAGTACCATACGGAAGATGGAAATAGCAACCTTTTGCAGGAAGTAGAAGGAGAGGAACTTCGCTTTCAATCTTTCAATAAGCGGTGTGCGATCAAAATCAACGCGGATTTTATTCTTTGTTTCATGTTTGATCACGGGCTTCTTTTCAGTGTTTTGTGCGTTCATTATTTTCTCCTCCTTTCTTAATCGTTCTTACGTTGATAGAATACGAAACCGGACATGATTGCCGCAATCAATGCAACAACCAAACCAACAATAGCAAAGTAGATCCATGACATTGCTGTACTAATAGAAGATGCTCTGTTACCGTAGTTGGCACCGGTACTGTCACTGTATACCGTTTGTACGTATACCATAACAGCATTACTTTCGGTAGTAAAGGAGTCGATAATGGTATAAATTCCGTTTACCAAAATCATCGGGCTGATCATAGGCAAGGTAATCTTCCAGAAGGTCTCCCATGAGGTTGCACCGTCTATTTTACAAGACTCGTAAATAGCAGGAGAAATGGACTGGAGCGCTGCCAAGAAGATGAGCATTTGTACACCGGAACGGTTAACGATATCAAAGATGTTGTTAACCATATCGGTAACAATTTTAACCAAGTCGTTACCAACCTTCATATTGGCAAAGAGTAGTGCCAAGTCGTCGGCAGAAACTAATGTTTCCGCGGCTTTACCCGAACCGTCATCAATACCCTCGCCACTCTCCATCTGATCGCCCAAAACGTCCATAGCCGAAATAACCTCCATAATACCCGTGGAAAGAACAACGGGAATGAAGAAGATAGAACGGAATACGGCTCTACCAACCATTTTTTGGTTAAGCATAATAGCCATAAACAGCGAGAAAATCAGAATAGCGGGGATATCAAGCGCCAAGCTTCCAAGTCCTGTTAAAAGGACTTGGGTAAACTTGGGGTCAACCTGGAGTGCTTCGATGTAGTTTTGGAAACCAACCCACTCGATTTTATAAGCACCGCCGGAGAGGAACTTGGTGTGAGAAAAACTGATTTGAATGGATTGCCATACCATGGGCAAATAGATGAGTACAAAACCGATTAAGAACGGTAGCACGAAAAACCAACCGGCACGCGCCTTGCGGCGATCAAGGGAGGCAATCTTTTTACGGCGCTTAGGGGCGCTCAATTTTACATCATTTGTCATAAAGCATTTCCTCCTCTCAATCGTGGTACTCGATTACAATGTAACCGCCGCTGGGAATGGTGTACAGTGTGGGTTCATCACCGTCAACAAGCGGATTTTCGTAAACAACGCGAACTGCATAACTGTTGTAGTTGAGAATAATGCTCTTGTAAGCTGTCTTCTCAAACGTATTTGCATCACGGTCACCGTAGGTTACAACAACAATACGGTTGTTGTTGGTAGTAACGGATTGCTCTTCTTCGTCCTCGCCATCTTCGGAGCCTTGAATCTGAGCAAAGATGTACTCCTCGGTAATGGTAGCAACAGGGCAAGCCTTGAGCAGCTCGTTCTTAAGCTTTGCAAGTTGTGTGGGAATGTCTGCATCCTTAACGTCTTTCTTAAGTGCTACTGCATGTTCCTTATACTTTTGCGTGTAAGCACCGTTTTCTGCAAAGCCTTCTTCGAAATAGGTGTTGATGGTTTCTGTAATAGGCTTCATGAAGTAGAGATCACTCTCGGAATTCAGATAATCGCGACCTGTGCCTGCCTCTGTGTGACGCTTGCAGCCGGAAACGATTTCATCAATGTATTGCTCTACTTTTTCAATACGGTTTTCACAGTCGGCAACCAACAAAGCTCTAAGCTCTTCGTTGTTGTTGTAAACATCTGTGGTTTTGATCAAGTTAAGGGCAGCTTCCATTTCAGCGATAATACCGCCGCTTCCGTCAACGCCTTCTACTCTTTGTTGAATGTCCTTCAAATCTACACTGCTTTGTGCCAAGAAGTTGGCAACGTCACGCAGTTCCTCAAACTGAGTGGTGATTTGGCCGAGAGCAATTTCAAACATATCCTTCGATTCACTGTTGAACGACATTACAATAAACGAAGGAATCAAACCTATACCGGTACCTGCAACAACCTGACCTTCAATTTTGGACTTGAAGTTCAAAAGAGTCTTAGGATTCTTTGCCGCGCCATCCAAAATGTCGGCGATAGGATCGCCGTTAGCATCTGTTGTAACAGCACATCTGAGGGCGATCTCCGCATTGATTGCATTAACCTTATCGCGCATATCCTTCATGGTCAGCTCTGCATTGTAAAGCAGATTCCATGCATCGGAAACAGCAACAGCATCACTGGTATTCAGGTTGGATTGAATCTTATTCTGTTCCTCGATAGCATTTTCGAGACGGTTCTCAATATCTGCTTCGAGTTCATCCAAATCCAAAACGCGCTCGCCAACCAGGAACTCATGGTTGATGATAGCCTTGGTTTGAACATCCTTAAGAACGGTGTTCAGTTGGTTGTAATACTTTGCAACATCCTCAAGCCAAATGTCGTAACGAATGGAATAGTATTCCATCAAGAACGCATCTTCTTTCAATTCAGTGGTGTTCTGATAAGAAAGGATGAAATACAAGCCTGCACCGTTTTCGATAGCGCGCAGAATTGCGTAGTTGACGTCACCCTCTTCATTAAGAGGAGCACCTGCAAACTGAACGTACCCGTGCAAAACAGAACCGATAAACGGAACGGTAGCACAAGAGGTCAGGTAGCGGCTGGAGTCAAGCTCTACATTCAAAATGTGGTCAACATAAGCCCACGTGTAAGCGTTACCGCCATCGGTCATCAAGCTGTAGCCTGACTTATGGATGTCGGAAAGAGCTTGCTGGGTGAAATCCTTGCCCTGCTCACGGTCATAAGGATCATCCTCGTCAAAGTCAGAGTTCAAGGTGTTACCCAGAGACGCCACCGACATGGATGCCAGCTTATAATCTTCGTAGTTGGAGAGCAACTTTTCGTAGAATCTGCTGTAACGCGAGGGAGAGATTGCCAGCTTGTAGAAGCCAACGAAGCTTTGAATGGATGCATCGTAGTAACGGTAAGAGGTATAACGGTTATCCAACGTTTTAACGGCATCCTTCTTGAGGTTCAAGCCATCAAACCAACCGTCGCCTTGTGCATACGCAAAATCGAAATCGGGATACAAGCCGAGATGTGAGCCGTCGGTCTTTGCATTGACTTCCTTTGCTTTTGCAATCAATTCTTTGAAACCACTTGCACCGCCAACATTCTTTTCCCATTTCAGCTGATAGGGCATGGTAGAGTACATACCACCGTTTGCAAAGCCTGTAAGCTTGAAATTGATGTTTTTAACGTTCAGGTCACTCAATTCCGAGTACATCGTCCAAACATTTTCAAAGGTTGTCAGGGGTGTCATTACCCATACGGGGATAGTAGCAATGGTTTCTTTCGTCTGCAAAGCACCAAACGATTCAATATACAGCGGAATGTCTTGTTTTACATCTTCCGCAGTCAATGCGCTCGAAAGCTGACCGGTACGGATCAAATAGTCGCGGTAAGCCTCTGCCATACCCAACCAAGAGGTGGTGTAGTACTTTGTTGTTTGCTTTTCGGCGGCAAGCTTATCATCGGTCAGCATTACATAGTGGATCGTAAAGCTGCCTGTGTACTTTCTATCCGATTTAATACCAACGCTTTCTGCGCTATCGGCAATAGAACCGGAAAGGCTGTATGTATCGCTTGCTTTGGGATTGAAATACGGGTAAATCGTGCTGTAATTGTGCAATGCACCGCCGTGATACAGCTGGAATCTTGTAAAGGAATCTGCTTCATCAACAAAGGCTGCATAGCCGCGTTGGTATGCTTCGATTTCGATATCCTCTGCCGTCAAGAAAATGTTTCTTTCTTCAAGAGCTTTGATAAGGTCATCCTCTGTGGTAACCGTGCAAGAAATACGTTCGGTAGCATAGATGGGTTGACCTGCATCATCCTTTTCGCCGGTTTGATAGCTGTACTTGTAGAACATTTCGCTGGCAACAACGCCGTAAGCGGGATAGCGAACAGCCTTGTGGAACTTCAAACCGATGAGTTGGTGGTATGCATAGTCTTCACCGTAAACATAACCCAACAGCTTCTCGGTAGAGGTGCCAAGCTCAGCATGATCGAACAAGGCGCCCGATCCATCCGGGAAGAATGTGTAATTCTCCAGAGTTTGCTTTGTAACAGTGCCATTCAAACCCTCAACCTCATAGGAAACGCCCGCATTCTTATAGTTTGCAGCGCCCATATAAGGAAGAACCGTCAGATTTTGCAGTGTGTAGGTTGCAGCATCATAGCGCAAACCGTTACAGGGCAAACGAACAGTCAGTCCGTTTTCGGCATCCAAGTAATACTCCAATGCCATTTTAAATACGGGATACTTTTCATCCTTTGCTACGTAACCGGTTGCTTCATGGTCGGCATCCAGTTGTTCAAAGGTGTAGTCAGGACAGTAGGTCTTGATCCACATCTCACGTCTGAGAGTATCGTTTGCATTGGACATTTTATCGGACCACGACCACAAAACAGGATAAACCTCGTTGCCGTCTTCGTCCAAATAGGTCTCGCCCAAAACGGGGTATTTGTTAATGTACTCTCTCGCCATAAGCGGAGGCATCGTGTTGGGGTTGAACTCGAGCCAAGCATTCAAGAACCATTGAACAGCCTTACCGCTTTCCTCTTTTTCCAAAGGTCCGCCTGCAGCAGCTGCCTTTCTGATGTTGTCCACAATGTTTGTTTGGAAGCTGTCATCGAGAATCAGCTTAGGAATGAGCTTTCTGCCATCCTCACGACCTATGATGTATTCAACACGTACACCGCCCTTAATCAGGTCAACGGTGATTTGGTCGTTCAATGCAGCGTCGGTATAACTGTAAAGCTGCTTGGAAGTACCGGTGGGGTCGGAGAATGCTACAATAATTTGAGAAAGCAACTCTTGCTTGGTTGTTTTAGAGCCCTTAGAGGCTGCTACGTCATAGGGGTTGGTAAACAGAATGTTCTCAGTGGGATTACCCGCTGCATCTGTTTCTACCCAAGCAACCTCGCCGCTGAGCTTATCTACCCACAGCTGATAGTTGCCAACGGTACGCATAAGCTCCATAGTAGCAAGCTTTTCTTCGGGGCTGTTGTAAACCTTGGTAACGTAATCACCAATCAATGTGGTGTCGGATTCCGTTTCGGCTTTTGTGCTCCCTTCAGCCGCAAATACTTGCACGGTGAACAGTGCAGAAAAAGCGCCAAGCACCATAACGATGGCTAGAAACGTTGAAATTATTCTTTTTGTAATATTCATTTTTCTACCTCCTATCCACCGTTACGCTCGGTACCGAATTTCTACAACGATATTTGTTACAAGGCTTACAAGCTTCGACAACAGCATGCCGAACAAGAGAACCAAGAACACAATAAACGCCATAGCAACAACTGTACCGATAATTGTAATCAAGTTTTTAAAGAGCGGATAATCATGCGTAACCATTGTTCCAAAGAACAAAAGCATAATCGTCCAAACAAATGCAATACCGATCAACAAATCGATAATCTGTTTTTCGCTCAAGCTTACCCAGTTGGAGCCCAGCGTAGCGGGTACAACAAACAGGATAAGGGGCAAAAGCGAATAAGAAGATGCAATAAAGATATCCTTAAAGCTTCCCTCACCTTCGAACAAGGTGGTCAAGCACCAGTTTGCAAGTACAAACAGGAAGAAAGGAACCAGAACCGAGATAGCCTGCGACCACAGTGTAGAGGTGCCGCCGGTGGGATTTACAACGTATCCCTGTCCAATACCTTGATAGAAGAAGGAAAGAATGGTCAAGCCAATAAATACGAGAGATGCGCGAACAGAACCGCGTTTTTCGTGCTTCAAATCGTAGAAGCCGTCAAACGGATGGAAGATTACGTAGAAGCCGTAAATAACTTCTTCCCAGAACTTCTTTCTTTCGCGTCCATCGGTTGCAACACGCTTGTTGACCTTAGCTGCCCAACCGAGGAATTTGGTAAGCAGTACGACCAGAACAATAATCAAAGCTACAACAGGCAACAACCAAACAGACATCCAGTCTTTACGAACCATCTTATAGGATTCGGACCAGTTGGTGGTATCGTATGCCTTTTCGTAGTATTCAAGAGCTTCTTCATAGTCGGCACTACGGTAAAGCGCATTACCGATACCAACGTATGCTGCGTCGAAGTTGGAGTTTCTTTGCAAAACCTTTTCCCAACATTCAATAGCAAAGTCGTAGTCCAAAGAGTTTTCTGCTGCGATTGCTTGAATCAGCAAGTCGCCGTACTCCGTGCGGTTATAAACGATCAAACTGTTGGAACCGGAGTCAAGAATGAGCATCTTGGTTCCTTGGTAAGCGATTGCACATACGTTGGAAATACTACCCAACATGGTACCCGTGTCACCAAAAGCGAACAACAGGTTGCCGTTAAAGTCGTAGGTGTAGATCTTTTCACGCTTGGTATCAACAATCGACCAAGTCTTTTCAGGGCCGGTTGCAACGTCTACAATGGTAGAAACGCCGCCGCTGGTTTTGAAGTTTATTTCACCTGCCGGAGGCCAGAAGCCGTTACGTCTCATAATCTCGTCACCCGAGGGATTGAGCATCTTAACGGGGGCGTACTTACCGGTACGGTCTTTGCTTGTGATAGCATTTGCAACGGATTTCTCTTCGATACCGGAGGTGGTAACGTAGATAAAGCCTTCGTCGCTGATTGCAATATTGTTATAAATAACGGAAGTTTTTGTAGCTGTCAGCTTTCTTTGTGCATCGGTTTGGAAGGATCTCCAAAGGATTTCCCACGCAGAAATGGTAACTGCCTGTGCACCGATAAAGCCTACGAAAGCACCCTCGGAGTTCATAACGATAATACCTTGGTTCGTAGAGGAAGAAACAACGTAAATTCTGCCGTATTGGTCAATCGCCATTGCAATCGGCTTATAGGCTGCGTTGTCGCTGAGCAGTTGGCTTTCAGGCGGGTCGATGATCTGCTTGAAGCCCAACGTCTTCTTGTCAAACTCTACCAAACGGTTGTTACCGGTGTCACATACCCAAATGGACTCATCGGTAACGAATACACCTTGAGGAGCTACCAATTTATCATTGTTACCTGCTCCGTTGTAGAAGGTGGTGATGTAGCTTTGGAATTGGAAATAACGGTTCAGAATCGCGATTTGGTTATTATCGGTATCGGCAATGTAAATGTTGCCTTCCTTATCCGTAATCATATCCTTCGGATTCTTAAAATCCATCGGCAAGCCCATATCTGCATAAATCAACGCTTCATCTGCAGAGTAAGCATCGGGAGAATACAGAGCAAAACCGCTAATGGAATATGTGTAGGTTTGGTATGCAGAGGAAGCTGCAACACCAACGGTCATTGCGGATACGATCATAACGAGAGACAATATCAGCAATATTACAGATGTAAACTTTTTCATATTGTCCTCCTTTAGTCTTTCATACCGCTGGAGCCCATCGTTTCAATGATATTCGACTGCGAAATAACGAATACCGTGATAGGCACCATCATCATCAGTACCGAGGATGCAGAAGATGCACCGGAACGTTTGATACCACCGGCCATAATTTGACCGATTGCATAGTTGATGGATTTGAGCTGCTCGGAATAAATGTAAATAGACGAGCCTTGGTTCCAAAGGCCTTGGAACGAGAAGATGATCAAGGTCAGCCACGCGGGCTTAACCATAGGCATTGCGATCGTCCAATAGGTGCGAATTTCGCTCGCGCCGTCAAGACGTGCACTCTCGAGTACCGTATCGGGAACGGTGGAGTCCATGTGCTGCTTCATCAGGTACAGACCCAAGGTTGCACCCCAAGCGGGAATGATGATAGCCAAATAACTGTCTACCAAGTGCAAAGCGGTCATAATCATGAAGCTGGTGATACCGCCGACGGTGGAGGAGAACATCAGGGACGAACGAATGGTTTTGAACACGAACTTACCACCGGGGAATTTGATTTTCGCCAGTGCATATGCACACATAGATGCAATGAACAAGTGTCCAAAAGTACCCATGACCGTAGTGAATACCGTGTTGAAGATATAACGGGAGAAAGGAACCCAAGAGTCATTCATCAAGGTAAACAGGTCGGTAAAGTTTTTGAGTGTAGGCTGTCTTACGAAGAAGCGCGGAGGATACATCCACAACTCATCCAAAGGCTTGAATGCCTGAGAGATTGCGTACACCATAGGAAGGAACATAAATACGCCCAATATCGTCAATACAACGGTAATACCGGCGTCGCCGCCCGCAGAACGGGATAATACAACTCTATGTCGTCTTGTTCTTAATTTTGCCATATTACGTACCTACCTTTGAGAGAGCCTTGGAAACGACCTTGTTTGCAAAAATTTGAATTGCAAAGAGCACGGTTGCAATCGCGGATGCGTAACCGATTTCGTAACGCGCTCCGCCGTAGTCGTCCAGATGGTGGGTGATGGTGTGTGCCGCATAGTCAACCGACGGGAAGCCGCAAAGTGCGCTTACAACACCGCCAAAACCGAAGGAGCCTGTAATTGCCATAATCGCACCGAACATCAGCTGAGGCTTCATGCTGGGCAACGTAATGTACCAAAGCTCTTGCCAACGGTTCTTAATGCCGTCAACTGCTCCTGCCTCGTACAGGGAGCGGTCAACGCCCTGCAAACCTGCAATAAAGGAAAGGAAGGATGTACCCAAAGAGGTCCACAGAGAAACAATGATACAAAGAGGCATGATGTAGTCCGCATCTTTAAACCACGCAATCGGGTCTTGAATGATACCAACCTCAATCAGGGTTGCGTTAACCCAACCGTAGGTATCGGCATCAAACAACGTACCCCAAATCATATACACACCACCGGAAATGGAGGGAGCATAGAAAATGAGCGTGATGATTGCACGGATGCGGGGAGGAAGCTCGTTAATAAACCAAGCTACCAAGAAGGACATAATGTAGGAGGAAGGACCTACGATTGCCGCAAAGATCAAGGTGTTCTTGCAGGCGATAAGGAAGATATCGTCTGCAAAGAACAGGTTGATGTAGTTTTCAAGCCAAACGAAGTTAGGCCATTGCAACATGTTAAAGTCGGTAAAACCTACAATAAAGGAAAGGACAACAGGACAAAGGGTGAACAGGGAGAAGATTACAACATAAGGAAGAATCATAACGTAAGCAATCCAGTTGCGCTTCATTTCTCTACGAGTGTATTCCCAATAGGAAATGTCTTTTCTGGCAACTGCTTTTTGCTCTGCTTTTTGTTTTGCCATTTTTCTTTATCCTCCTTTATTTAAGTGTCGATGCGGTGCGATAGGAAGCATACGCATTTGCGGTATCCAACAAAGCTTCCGAAATGAAGTAAAGCAGTTCCATTTCGGTCAAATCGGCGATGTTATATCCGCCGCTACCATCCTTAGCCTCAGGCAGGGTTTGTTTGTTAACGTTTGTAAAGTAGGTGGGAACAGTTGCTTTCTTACCGCTAACCTTGGTAATTTCTTTAGTGGAACCGTCGTACTTAGATTCGTACTCTGCCTTGAACATTTCGTATGCAATCTTCAAGGTTTCAACATTTTGGTTAACAATACCGTACATTGCTTGGTCGTAAAGCTCACTGTCTCTGCTGATCAAGCCTCTATCCTCAAGCACGCCAAGTGCCTCACGGATTTGGTTAGATCTCTTCTCTGCAAGCGTACTGCCAAGCTCAACGGTTTCAAGGTTAAACTCCTGACGCTTACGGGTGATTTCTGCGTTAATGGTATTAACGTAACGCAAAAGCTCGGTGGTAGGATCCTTGTCATCGTTGTACGCTGCAAGGAATGCGAATTGCGTGTGACGGCCTACGTAGTAGAAGCCGGGATAGTTTTCGATGGCCAGCAGATTGTCAAACTGCTTTTTTACCTCGACATATTCATCGGAGGTCCAAGGCATGCTTGCAAGTGCTTCGCGGTTTGCCGTTGCGTGCTTTGCAGATTCACCCATGATAGCAACCATTTCGTTTGCGTAGGTGGCCTGTGCTTCAGCACCGGTGTACCACTTCATATATTCCCAAGCATCCTCTTGGTGCTT
Organism: Eubacteriales bacterium; assembly: GCA_045542155.1. GTDB lineage: Bacteria > Bacillota > Clostridia > Oscillospirales > CAG-272 > UMGS1865. The sequence continues at coordinate 11,411 of JAZQKM010000145.1, read as the reverse complement.
TGCACCGCTAACCATTACGATTGCGGAGGAGCCTGCAAGAATGTGGTTGTCAATCGTGCCATCGGCGCGCTTGGTGCCGGGAACAGGAACAAAGGTCCAGCAACCGTCAAGCTCGGTAGCAAATACCTTGAGCTGGTTGTAAAGACCGGTATAACCTGCAATCAGGATAGGCATTTCACCTGTTCTGAAACGGTTAGCTCCACTGTAATCGTAGGGGAAGGAGTACTGTGTAAACATGTTACACATCTTGTTGAACGCCGAAAGTGCAACTTCGGAGTCGAGGTTGATTCTCATACCTTCGTCAGCCCAAATGCTTCCGCCGCCTTGGTAGAGGAAGGGGAAATAGTCCGCGCCAACACCAATTTCCATGTTGTGATTTTGGAGCTTGGACTGTGCTGTATAAAGGTCATCCCATGTTTGAGGAATCTCAATACCGATTTCGTTCAAAATATCCAAGCGCAGGAACATCATTGAGAAGGACTGCGACTCGGGCAAGCCGTAGTAGTGCCACTCGTCATCGGCATCAGGAACACCGAATACGAGCATTGCGGATTCGTTGAACTGCGCCTTGATTCTCTCCCATTCCTCGGGAGATTCTCTTTCTTCAATCTCCATCAGTGCGCCACGAATTGCATAGTTGATAACCGTATCGTCACCAAGTCCGTGGTAAACGTCTGGGCCCATGCCCGCAAGAATGGAAGGAAGAAGCGTACCGCCGTTAACCAGCTTCAGGTTTACGGCAATCTTGTTCTTTTGGGTAAATCCGTTAACGGTCATGTTACGAACAACGTTTGCTTGGTCACGGCCGGAAGGAAGCCATACAACAACGACGGAATTGTCCTTATCGTAGTCCTCGGCAGTACCCATGCTGTTGTAGTCACGGAAGAAGGTCCAGAAGAAGCTCTTGATTTCGTGGAAGAATGCTTGGAAGAAGTTAGGAGTTGCCTTAGGTGCCTCGGCACTTGCAGGCTGAATCATAAAGTAGTCAATTTGCAACGGCTGTGTTTTAATATCACCAAGGAAGGTACCAATACCGCCGGAGTATGCTTTGAAGTTACTCAAACCGGAAGCAACGCCTTCACCGCCGCGAACAACCATCTTACCGATCAAGTCAACAAGCTTGTCGCAAGTACCGGTATAGGTGGAAGATACGCCCGCACCCTCACGCAGGAATTTGGAGAGGTTAGCGATTGCCTCTTTCTCTGCAAACAGAGTGTCCAGCGTATCGGGGAGCATACGGTAGAAGTTATAGTCACGGTAAGCGTCAGGTGTAGGACCTGTGTATTGAACGATGCTCAGGTATGCGTCGTTCAAAGCCTCCAAAATACGCTCGATCTCGCGTACGGTGTCACTCATTGTACCAAACGTGACCTTGAGGTTGATGGTATAAACAACACCTGCCTCAAAATAGAGCTGATAGGTGTTATTCGCGTCCAATCTGCCCACAGAAGTCAGCTTGGTTACCTGCCAATCGGAGCTATAGTCATAACGCAGGCCGGATGCCTCGGAGAAAGGCAAGCCGTTGTAGTAGCCCGCGGTGTTACCCTTATCTGCTTTGTAAGCCTCTACATCATTACCATAGTTGGTGGTAACGGTGAGTGAACGGCTGGTAAACATACCGTCCAAGTAGCTTTGCTTAAATCTCGTGTAAATATCGTACCAACCGGAGGATTCTACGGAGAAACTGTATTCTACCCACTGACCGGGAGTTGCCCACTTTTCACCGCCGACGGTGTTGAGAAGCTGAACACTGGGATCAACGGGAGACGTAAGGGCAGATGCACGGTCCTCAACGGGATATACAACGTTAGAGGATGTTCTGGAGGGGTTCTCTGCCTCAAGCTTGATAATATCTTGACCTTGATTGCTGCCAACGATCGCTTCTACCTTTTGGCGGTAAACCGCATAAGTATCGGCAGCCTTATAGGGCAGAAGGGTGAGGGTGGAAAGTGCCATGGGCTCGTTAACGCTTTCGAGCGTCATGGAAAACTTGCCATCCAAAACGAAGCCGAAATACTCACTGTTATAAGTGGTCGTTTGATCATCAACAGTAAGGTCGTAGGAGTGCGTATAACCGTCGCTATCGCTGATAACGTAGCGTCTCCATTCGGGAGCCTGCAACTGCGTGGGACGAATTTCGTTGCTGTTGAAGTCGACCGGGAAGAAACGGAGTCCGTAATCACCAATAAACTTGCTAAGCGAAGGGGTGATGTATGAAGGTTGATAGAAAACAACGTAGGAGTTGTCTTCCGCAACAACATATTCCGGCTTATCGGACGAACCGCCTTGCGCCGTGTATCCCGCAGCCTCTGCAGCTGCAACGATATCAGAAAGGCTCTCCCCCTTGGAAAGCGTATACTTCGCAGACATAGCGATCAAGGTTCCGCCAACATCGGTAGAACTGCCCTGAGCGAACATGCCCCATACCTTGGAGAAGGACAGGACGTATGCCTCGGAGAATGCGGGCTTTCCGTTGATGAAGAATTCACGCTCGATGGGCGTAGATCTTGCTACAACAGGGAAATAATCCAAACCAAGGCTGAACAACGTCTTTTCGCTGACATTGTATGCTGCCAGGTCGATATCCCAAGTGATAGCACCTCTGCCGGGTGTGTAAACAGCACTTACGCCATCGTAATCCGTGGTGACGTAAGCCAGGTCGGAAATATTGTAGTTTGCCGCCTTAGCTGCCTCAAGGGTGTTATAGGTTTTGACGATATGGCGATAGTCATCCTCGTCTACCTCAAAAAGGGCATCCTTTGCTACACCGGCAGCCTCGGCATCCGCCTCGGACTTATAAACTTTGCCATCTGAGACTCTCATCAACCATACACCGTCGGTCATGGTGATGATGATGTCGTTGTTGACAAACTGCCAGTTGTCAGTTAGCAAAAGCGAGATCTCTTTTTGAGCCTGCTTGGCGCTTGCATAATACAAGTTCTGATACTCCGCATAGGAAATCAGATCCAAGGTTTCCTTGTAGTCTGCAATCGTCTTGTCCGTGAGGTTGTCGTGCTTAACGTTTTCGTCAGCAGCAACAACAATCACAGCTCCGCTCACAAGAAGCAGCAATGCCAAAGCTAAACAAAGCAGTCTTGTGAAAGTTTTGTTTCTCATTTGCGTTTCCTCCTGCAAAAAATTAACACTTGTTGCCCATGGTTGTTTTCGTTTGCTCCCGCGTTGGTGCTCGCAAATCACTCTCGCGGTCGGGCGCCGCCGCCTGCACGCACGCGCGAACAGCGGCTCCGCGCAAAACGATTCGGCAAACGGGTCAAACAAACTCCACCAATCGGGCAATTTTGGGCAGAGTTTTCCCAAATATATATAATATAATAACACAATGCACAAGAATTGTCAAGAAAAACTATTTCAAAAAGATCCTTCCACCTCTCCCTTGGTGGGCACAAATTCACGGGAAAGACAAAGCGTCTTTTCAAAAAGTTTACAAATAAAAAACGTGTTTTTTGATGAAATATCGTCATATTTGCGCTTTGTAAATAAAATTTACCCATTTTTCGCTTCTCGAGCCTGTGGAACAGTGGTTTTTGTGCACTTTTTTGTCTATTTTGACATCTCAAAAATCAAAATCTCGCAAATAGTAAATTTGATTTACCTATTTTGAACAATTCAAAAATTTCGGTGCTAAAAGGAAAATTCTTGCACTTTTGTGGGAGTTGCACAATTTCGGGATCGTATTTTCTACACACAGTCAAATGGAGAGAAAATTAAAAAGTCAGCCCTCTTATCGCCGATTTCAATACCTGTTTCTCCAAAATTCAATATTTGAGTGAGGAGCAAGGAAAAAGAGCACCCCTTTTCGAAGTGCTCTTCCCATTTTTCCACTTAAGAAATTTACTTAAGAAAGCCGTTAACGATATGCTCTTCAGCCTCCGCCTCGGTAAGTCCCAAGGTCATCAGCTTGATGAGCTGTTCTCCGGCAATCTTGCCGATTGCCGCCTCGTGGATAAGTGATGCATCCACGTGGTTGGCTTCGATTTGCGGCAAGGCAATTACCTGTGCGTCATCCATAATGATAGCATCGCACTCGGTATGCCCCGAGCAACGGTTGTTTCCGTTGACGTGTGACAAAAAGCTCTGACGGCTCTTATCCTTTGCTACCGAACGGGAGATAACGTGCGTTGCACTTCCCTCTCCGTTGAGGTCAACCGTAAAGTTTGTTTCGGCAAATTGCGTACCGTGTGTCATAATCTTCTCACGTACAATCAAAGTTGCCCCCTCTTCAAGGGTTGCAGTGGTATCGCGACGGGTGGAATCCACACCCTTGATTTGGGCGGTTTCCATCTCCATGTAGCTGTTTTTGCCGAGAACGGCTACGGTTGTGGGGTTCATAACACGCTTACCGGTGCCCTCCCCCTGACCGTAGTGCTTTTCGACATATTTGACACGTGCGCCCTCATCTAAATAGAAGGCGTGGATGCCGCTGTGCTCGCTTTCTTCACTACCGTTGTTGTGAATTCCGCATCCCGCAACGATTGTAACGTCACAGTCTGCACCGATATGAAAATCGTTATATACCAGCTCTTTCAGTCCCGATTGTGCAAGCAGAACGGGAATGTGCAAGCTCTCGTTTTTGGTACCGGGTTTAACGTAAATATCAATGCCCTGCTTATCGTTTTTTGCAACAATGGTGATATTTTCGGAGTCATTTTTGCCATACAGGTTGCCGTTAATGCGCAACGAGTAAGCGCCTTGGGGTACGTCGTGCAGGTCTGCTACCTCTGAGAGCAGCTTTTTTTGAATAGCGTCCATCATTATTTGCGCACCTCCTCAAAAAATCTGCATCCCACCTGAGCGTTCAAAAGCTCGGGCAAAATCTCGTTTTTGGTGCCGTAAGCAGCCACACGTCCGTCGGCAATGACAATAATTTTATCGGCAATGTCGAGAATGCGCTCCTGGTGCGAGATAATGACGATGGTACCCTTGGTTTTTTCATACATGTTGCGAAAAACCTGTATCAAATTATTGAAGCTCCAAAGGTCAATTCCCGCCTCGGGCTCGTCAAAAACAGAGAGCTTTGTGCCGCGTGCGTTGATCATTGCAATTTCAATTCTCTTGAGCTCGCCGCCCGAAAGAGAACCGTCTACCTCGCGGTTTACGTAATCCTTGGCGCAAAGCCCTACCTCAGAGAGAAAAGAGCACGCCTCGGCTACCGAAATATTCTTTCCCGACGCGATGGAAATGAGCTCCTTGACGGTAATTCCCTTGAATCGCACGGGTTGTTGGAAAGCAAAGCTGATGCCTCCCTTTGCTCTTTCGGTGATAGAAAGATTTGTGATATCAACGCCATCCAGAAGAATCTGGCCCGATGTGGGGGTATAGATGCCCGCAATCAACTTTGCCATGGTGGATTTTCCGCTTCCGTTCGGACCGGTTACCGCCACAAAGCGATCGTCAATTTTGAGACTTACATCGCGCAGAATGACCTTGCCCTCCGGCGTTTGGTAAGATACGTTTTTGAATTCTAACATTTATGTTTCCTTTTCTGTTGTTTCAATGATTTAATTTATTATATTATTTTATCTTTTTTTAGGGAAAATTGCAATACAAAGAATACATTTTGGATGTTAACTTTTTATGAACAAAGAAAGAAAAGGGGCGTTTTCGTGCTATAATTGAGTGAAAACGGCCCTTTTTATAGATTTTTATTGGATATTTTAGAACAAGAATTAGAATTATTCTATATTTTGCTCTTTCAAAGCACGCAAGGAAATCTCTCCGGTGTGCAGGCGTACGAGCTCGTTTTTTTCGCTTCTGACAAGAAGTGCACCATCCCCGTCGATGGATTCGGCAACGCCTTCGTGTGTGCTTTCGGCATCAATCCAAGCCACCCAACGGCCTAAAACCATGGAATGTGCGCGGTAATCGTCAAGCCATTCTCGGTTGCTCGGATTTTGCAAATAAAGGGCAATTTGTCGGTAAATTTCGGCTATGAGTACCGCGGAATCGATTTTGGTATTGAGCGAGCCCGCAATGCCTTCAAGCTCTTTTGGAAAGTCGGCAGTATCAAGGTTGATTCCAATGCCCACAATCACGTGTGTGCTCTCCCCAACACTGACCGCCTCAGTAAGGATGCCGCAAATTTTCTTTCCATTATAATAGAGGTCATTGACCCACTTGATGTCAGTTTGAATGCCCGCAAGCGTGCGGATAGCGCGCATAACGGCAACCGATGCCGCAGAGGTGATTGCCACCGCATCGCAAAGAGGTGTGTTTAAGGTGTGTAGAATGCTAAAATAAGCACCCGTTTGTGCAGGGGAATAAAAGCTACGCCCCATACGTCCGCGGCCTGCGGTTTGCGTATGTGCCACAAGAATCGCGTCTCCGCGGAAGCCGTCAGCAGCCATTCTTTTAGCCTCGGTGTTGGTGGAGTCAATTTCATCGAATACGCATACCGTTACACCGTTAAAAGGCGCTCCAAGAGCCTCAATAAGTGCGTTTTTGCACACACGTGGTGCGTTTTCTTGCCTTTTTGGCATATTTTTCACTCCCCTTTCTTCTATCAAAAAATCTTGTGTAAAGGATATATTTTATGGATATTTCTGTTTTGTTTGAGGACGCGCATATCATTGTTGTAGAGAAGCCGCCATTCCTCGTTTGCGAATCAACAACGAAAAAGGACGGTCTTGCCGACCTTCTTGCGGAGCGAACAGGCGGATACATCGGTACGGTTCACCGACTTGACCGCGGCGTTGGCGGTGTAATGGTATATGCAAAAACACCTGCGGCGGCAACAAAGCTTTCGGCAGCCGTACAGTCGCGTGAGCTGCGCAAAGAATATCTCGCGGTGGTGCGCGGCGCCCCTGTACCCGAGCGTGGCGAAATGAGAGATTTGCTCTTTCACGACAGACGTCAAAACAAGACCTTTGTGGTCGAGCGTCAACGAGCGGGTGTAAAAGAGGCTCTTTTAGAGTATGACACAATCGAGCATTTGCGGACAGCACGCGGCGAAGAATGTTCGCTGGTACACGTGCTCTTGCACACGGGCAGAACGCATCAAATACGCGTACAGTTTGCTTCACGCGGTCACACCTTGTTGGGAGACGGCAAATACGGCGCACGCGGAGACAATAGGCAAATCGCGCTTTTTGCACAACGTCTTACGTTTTTGCATCCCGTAACACAAAAAAAGATGGAATTTGAAATAGAATGGGAATCTCTTGGCGAGATTCTTTGTCAAAAGTAACATTTGGGTTGTCGAGCAAAAGCTCGGCAACCCATTTTGTTTCTGTTAGAAATTTTAGTAACCCCGTAAGCAAGTTTTTGATGAAACTTTTTGAAAAAAGTTTCCGAGGTCAAGGGCGCGTAGCCCTTGTCGTCGCCCGCAGGCGGCGAAACCAATCTCGGCGTTTCTTTTCGTGCGTTGGCGAAGCCAATGCGGCGGAGTAAAACGTAGCCTAAACCTCTTTCTTTGCGCCTTCTATTTGCAAAGAAAAGGTGGCTACGGACTTTTTGCAAACAAACGCGCAAACACGCGTTCTAACTTCTCCAGCTCTTCCGCCCTCATCGGCGGTGTTCCCTCAAGCGGGAACGGAATGTTCAGCGTTTGGTATTTTTCAAGACACAGATTTTTAAACGGCAAAAGCTCCACTTTTTTGATGCACGTGTAGCCTTTTATCAATTCCGCCAAGCGAAGAATATCCTCTTCTGTATCATTGAGGTTTGGAACGACTACGTGGCGAATCCAAACGTCCTTTCCCATTTCTTCGAGACGGTCAAGGAAGGCCACGGTTGCCGCAAGGCTGCCTCCCGTGTGACGCTTGTAATCCTCCTCAGTGGTCATTTTGATATCCAAAAGAAATAGGTCGGCAACTTCGAGTAAACGCTCGGTGGCAGGGGTTACGGGAGTGCCGCAGGTATCAATAGCGACGTGTAAGCCGCCTTTGTGAAGAAGCTCCGTCACCTCGGTGACAAACTCCGCTTGGAGCAAGGGCTCTCCGCCCGAAAAGGTCACTCCGCCGTTTTTGATGAAGGAATAAAAGCTTAAAAGTCTCCCTGCAAGCTCGTCGGCATCAGTGAGTTGCTTTTCTTGTCTTTCCCACGTGTCGGGGTTATGACAATAGATGCAACGAAGAGGACACCCCGACAGAAAGACGACCGAGCGCACACCCGGCCCATCGACCGTGCCAAGGGATTGTATACTGTGTACGTAACCCTTCATTGCTACATCGCTTCGTGGAAGGTACGGCTGATAACCTCTTTTTGTTGCTCGAGAGAGAGCTTGTGGAAGTTAACGGCATAACCCGAAACACGAATGGTAAGGTTGGGATAAAGCTCGGGATTTTCCATAGCATCAATCAACTTTTGACGGTTGAGAACGTTTACGTTGATGTGATGCGCATTGCGGTTGAAGTAGCCGCTGAGAATTTCAACCAAATTATCGATGCGTTCTTCGTAGGTCTTGCCGAGCGCCTCGGGAACGATGGAGAAGGTATTGGAAATACCGTCGCGGCAAGAATCGTAGGAAAGCTTTGCAACTGAGGAAAGAGATGCCAAAGCGCCGCAGGTCTCGCGGTTGTGCATCGGGTTTGCACCGGGGGCAAAAGGCTCTCCTGCGCGGCGTCCATCGGGGGTTGCACCCGTCTTTTTGCCGTAAACAACATTACTGGTAATGGTCAAAACAGACAGCGTGTGAATTGCATTGCGATAGGTGGGCGTTTGGCGCAGAGCCGCGATAAATTTATCAAGCAGCTCCTCTGCAATCGAGTCTACACGTCCGTCGTCGTTGCCGAACTTGGGGAAATCTCCCTCAACCTCAAAATCACTGATGAGTCCACGCTCGTCGTAAATGGGGCGAACCTTGGCAAACTTAATGGCGGAAAGGCTATCGGCGATAACCGAAAGTCCTGCCGCTCCGAATGCCATCAGACGCTCAACGTCGGTATCGTGAAGGGCAAGTTGGGTTTTTTCATAGGCGTATTTATCGTGCATATAGTGAATAACGTTCATCGTATTCACGTATTCGCCCGCGAGCCAATTCATATAGAAGTCAAGGCGTTGGCGTACCTTATCGTAGTCCAAAATCTCGTCATCCATAACGGGCATTTCGGGACCTATCTGCATATCGTATTTTTCCTCGCGACCGCCGTTGAGTGCCATCAAAAGAATTTTGGGCAGGTTGCAACGGGCGCCGAAGAACTGCATCTGTTTACCAACCTTCATAGCACTTACGCAGCAGGCAATGGCATAGTCATCGCCGTAGCGAGGGCGCATTAAATCATCGCTCTCATATTGAATGGAGTCGGTGTCGATAGAAACGCGTGCGCAGTAACGCTTAAAGGGCTCCGGCAGCTTGTTTGACCAAAGCACCGTAAGGTTGGGCTCGGGAGCCGAACCGAGGTTGTAGAGGGTGTGCAGGAAGCGGTAGGCATTCTTGGTAACCAAAGGTCTTCCGTCCTCACCAACACCGCCGACTGCCTCGGTAATCCACATCGGATCACCGCCAAAGAGCTCATTGTATTCGGGGGTACGCAGGTGACGAACCATGCGCAGCTTCATAACAAATTGGTCGATAAGCTCCTGTGCGCCCTCTTCGGTCAAGATGCCGTTTTGCAGGTCTCTTTCCATATAGATATCAAGGAAGGTGCCTACGCGACCGAGCGACATTGCCGCACCGTTTTGTTCTTTATTGGCAGCAAGGTAACCGAAATAAACCCATTGAACGGCTTCTTGCGCGTTTTGGGCAGGATGGGAAATATCGCAACCGTAAAGCGCCGCCATCTCCTTGAGCTTGCCAAGGAACTCGATTTGCTTATACAACTCCTCGGAGAGACGCATTGTCTCCTCTGTCATTCCCTTTTTGCCAAGCTCTTGTTTATCTTTTTTCTTTTCTTCAATCAAAAAATCGATGCCATAGAGTGCAATACGGCGATAATCGCCAATAATACGTCCGCGACCGTAAGCATCGGGAAGTCCCGTGAGGATGCCCGTGTGGCGCATTGCGCGCATCGTGTCGGTATAAACGCGGAAAACGCCATCGTTGTGCGTGGTGCGGAATTCAAATGCCTTTTCGATGCTATCGGAAAGCTGTGTACCGTAAGCCTTGCAGGCGCCTCTCGCCATACGAATACCGCCAAAGGGATTGACAGAGCGAACCAACGGCTCGCCCGTTTGAAGTCCCACGATAAGCTCGTCGTCCTTATCAAGATAAGCGGCAGGATATGCGGTAAGAGAGGTAACCGTTTCGGTATCGATACCGATAACACCGCCCTTTTCGCGTTCTTCCTTCAATTTTGCATCCAATTTTGCCATAAGGCGGCGCGTGCGCTCGGTGGGAGCGGAGAGGAACGTTTCGTCGCCCTCATAAGGTGTATAATTCTTTTGAATGAAATCTCTTACGTCAATACGGTCGCACCAATCACCAAGATTGAAGCCCACCCATGCTTTTGCAAATTTTGCCATTGTTTATACCTCTCTTTCTCGCTGTATTTGGTTCCGCGGACAACAAAAGGACAGTTTTGTTGCGTGCAAAACTGCCCAGACGGTCGGCATACAAATTCCCGGCTCCACGTGGTTTTTCTCCACTTTTTCCGTCAGTCACGCGGGAACGTTATTCTCTGCCTTATATTATAGCATTTGATTATCATTTTGTCAATGAATTTTGTCGAAATTTTATTGTTATTTTTTACACAAATTCACAAGATGTTGTGTTTGAAAGAAAAACGGGAAACAAGATATATTATTTGGCGAGATTTTGAACCAACACGAAAACGCGTTTGTAGCGGGGCGTCGAGGACGCCCTAAAAAGATAAGATATAACCAAACAAAATCACTGTATGACAGGCTGACGGTGATTGCTTTGAGAACGATAGAAAAATGGCGGGAGCAAGCCCCCGCCCTACTATTCGTTTCATTTTATAAAATCTCTTCCATAACCACCTTTAAGGGCTTCATCCCGAGGTTTTCGTAAAAGCGCATCGCACCCTCGTTGAGGCACCAAACGTTGAGGGTGACTGCAACGCATCCCTCTTTCTTTGCAACGTCCAGAACGTGCTCGTAGAGCGCGGTTCCGATGTGCTGTCCGCGCAGGGTTGCATCTACGCACAAGTCGTCGATGTAAACGGTTTTGCGGTCGCAAAGAGACGGGTTCCCTTTTGTTTCCTGATAGATACAGAACGCGTAGCCGAGCACTTTTTCATCCTCGTTCACCGCCACAAAAATGGGGGTGCTGTCGTCAGCTATGATGGCGCACAGTTCGTCATCGTTATATTTTTTGTTGCCTAAGCGGAAGATGTCGGGACGCCCTTCGGCGTGGATGCGGTGCACCTGATAAAGAAGCGCATTGATGCCGCCAATATCTCGCTCGTTGGCTCTTCTAATGTTCATGGTTTTCTCTCCTTCACAAAAAGGTTACCCAAAAACCTCTGCCGCTGCGACAATGCGAAGCTTTTCCT
>JAZQKM010000144.1:0-3220 GCA_045542155.1 Eubacteriales bacterium | reverse complement strand
ACAGATGCGTCAGCTCGCAGGTATGCGTGGTTTGATGTTTGCAACCAACGGACGTACCATTGAGGTGCCGATCAAATCCAACTTCCGTGAAGGCTTGAACATTCTCGAGTACTTCATGGGTGCTAAGGGTTCCCGTAAGTCCCTTTCCGATACGGCTCTCCGTACCGCAGACTCCGGTTACCTGACGCGCCGTCTTGTTGACGTATCGCAAGAGGTTATCGTTCGCGAGATCAAGTGCGACTCCAAGACACCCACCTATATCACCGATATTATGGATGATAAAAAGAACGTTCTCGAGCCCCTTACCGACCGTATTGTTGGCCGTTTCACCATGGGCGAGGTCGTTCATCCCGAAACCGGTGAGATCATCGTTGGCGACGACGAGATGATTACCGAAGAAGCTGCAGACCGCATTGTTGCCGCAGGCATCAAGGGCGTCAACATCCGCACAGTTATCCAGTGCCATGCAAAGCAGGGCATTTGCGCACACTGCTACGGTGCCGACCTTGCAAACGGCAAGCTGGTCAACGTTGGTGAGGCTGTTGGTATCATTGCCGCACAGTCCATCGGTGAACCCGGTACGCAGTTGACCATGAGAACCTTCCACTCCGGTGGTGTTGCAGGTTCCGATATTACCCAGGGTCTGCCTCGTGTTGAAGAGCTCTTTGAAGCACGTCAGCCCAAAAAGCCCGCCGTTATCAGCGAAATTCGCGGTACGGCACACATCGGTATGGCAGAGAACACCAACATTCATACTGTTACCGTTCGTCCCGATGCAGAGCAACCCGAGGGCATTGTTGCCGAGGTTAAGGAATATCAAATTCCTTACGGCACCAAGCTGTCCATCATCGAAGGTCAGCATCTTGAGGTCGGTGAGGCTATGACCGAAGGTAACAAGGCTCCCGCCGATATCATGAGAGTTCTTGGTTTGGATGCCGTTTACGAATATCTGATCAAGGAAATTCAAAAGGTTTACCGTTCGCAGGCTTGTAACGTAAACGATAAGCACGTTGAAATCATCGCGCGTCAGATGACCAGAAAGATGAAGGTTGAAGAAAGCGGCAGCACTGAGCTGCTTGTTGGCTCCAACATCGACGTTATGGACCTCGAAAGAGCAAACGAAGAGGTCGATGCTCGCATCGCCGCAGGCGAAGAGGGCTTGACCCACGCAAAGGGAAGCACCATTCTGTTGGGTATCACCAAGGCATCCCTGCAAACCGAGTCCTTTATGTCCGCAGCATCCTTCCAGGAGACCACCAAGGTTCTTACCGAGGCGGCTATCCACGGCAAGGTCGACTACCTGCGCGGCTTGAAGGAAAACGTCATCATCGGTAAGCTGATTCCTGCCGGAACCGGTATGGATTGCTACAAGGGCGTTGGCGTTCGCAAGGTTCAATAATAATTTCTAAAACAATATGCGGAGGAAGCTCAAAAGGGCTTCCTCCGTAGGGCTATCACCCCCTACATATCTTGTGGGGATCATCATAAAAAAGGAGATTGATTATGAAAAAAATCGGTTTTATTGATTGCTATTTGAGTAACTGGCACGCAAACAATTACCCCGCATGGATTCGCGAATCCTGCCAAGAACACGGCTTCGAATATGAGCTCGCATACGCTTGGGCAGAGGTTGAGGTATCTCCCCGCGACAACAAAACCACCGATGAATGGTGTGCAGAAAATAACGTAACCCGTTGTAATAGCATCGAAGAGATTTGCGAAAAGAGTGACGTTCTCTTTATCCTCGCTCCCACCAATCCCGAAAAGCATCTTGAGTATGCAAAGACCGCCCTCAAGTATGGCAAGCGCACCTACATTGATAAGACCTTTGCGCCTAACTACGAGGAGGCTGCTGCAATCTTCGCAATCGCCGACGAGTACGGCACCGAGTGCTTTAGCACCTCGGCTCTCCGCTACGGCACCGAGCTTGATACCTTTGAAAATCCCACAAAGGTTGTTACCACCGGTGCAGGACGTACTCCCGAAGAATATATCGTTCACCAAGTAGAAATGATCGTAAAGCTTCTCGGCTGCAATATCAAGGCAGTCAAGGCTACAAAAGAGAGCGATACCAGAATCGTTTACGACATCGCCTTTGCAGATAACAAGAGCGCAACCGCAATTTGGGACACCAGCCTTGGGTTCACCGCAACTTCCATCAACGAGAACGGTGAAGAAGATAAGAAAGCCATCAATTCTCCTTTCTTTAAGATTTTGCTTGACAAGATTGTTGTCTTCTTTGAAACCGGTGAGGTTGATTTTGACCGTGCAGAGACACTGACAGGCATGAAGCTGCGCGAGCGTATGCTCCTCAACGAGGGCGAGTGGGAAGAGGTTGCTCCCGTAGTATAAACGGCTAACAATCCTTGGTTGCAGAACCTACGACAAAATGTCGTACAAACTTTAAAAACTCGCAAAATCATAACCAAAATATTTCTATCAATTTGTACCAAAATTGTGCAAAAAGTAGAAAAATCCACACAAAACACATACTTCTTGACAAAATCGCTTGTAAGTGGTATAATAGATTGTAATTGTGAGAGTATGCCATAACTATGCCTAGTGATCGGCCCCCACAATTTGAATACGGCAGAATCACACGACTGCGGTCGGGTGTCTGTATATAAACATTAAATTTCGGAAGAAGGAGGAAACTTGAAGAATGCCAACCTTTAACCAGCTTGTCAGACAGGGACGCGGCGAAAAGATTTACAAATCTAAGTCTCCTGTTCTCCAAAAGGGTTTCAACTCTTTGAAGAACGCAGCAGTAGATCAATCCGCACCGCAAAAAAGAGGCGTTTGCACAAAGGTATCTACCACCAGCCCTAAGAAGCCTAACTCTGCAATGAGAAAGATCGCAAGAGTTCGTCTTACCAACGGTATGGAAGCAACCGTTTACATTCCCGGTATCGGACACAACCTGCAAGAGCACTCGGTCGTTCTGATCAGAGGAGGTCGTGTAAGAGACCTTCCCGGTGTGCGTTATCACATCATTCGCGGAACCCTTGATGCACAGGGCGTTGCAAACCGCAACCAGAGCCGTTCTAAGTACGGCGCAAAGAGAGCTAAGAAGAAATAATTTAGCTCAGGGGTGAAGCTCCCCACAATAACTAAAAAGCACCACTTGTCCGTCCGACGTGTTTTTTCGTAAATTTAATGTTTATGTCAAACCCGACGGCGCTAACAGAAGCTGCTTTTGAGTACCAATGATCTCATAATT
>JAZQKM010000143.1:0-21949 GCA_045542155.1 Eubacteriales bacterium | reverse complement strand
GTGTTCTCGTTGGTATAGCGTTTCATCCAAAGTGCGTTTTGGTTAGGGTCTGCAAGGGAAGCCTTATTCAAAAGAACCAAGGTGGGCTTGCCCTCGGTTAGACGCTTGATTTCGGGATTGCGCGAAGAAAAGGGAATACGCGCATCGAGAATTTCAATAATAATATCTACGTTTTTGAGGTTTTCGGAGATCATGCGGCGCGTTTTGGCCATATGACCGGGAAACCATTGTATTTGTTCCGAAGGCATAGAATGCACCTCGCTTTCCGTTAAAATTTAGAGTGAAAAATCAAGAGAATACAGTAAAGGGAGCAACGCGCAAAATAACCTTGCCCAAAACGCAACGCTCGTCAACAAACATTATGCTTGCATCGCGGCTATCGCGCGAGAAGTTGCGGTTGTCACCAAGCACAAACAGATGTCCTTCGGGAACGGTTACCGTCATACTGTCGGTTGCGGTATCGTATTTCCAGTTGGGGCGATTGCCTATATACCTGTCTATAATGGCATCGGCACTGTTTTTGAGCACCGCGTGCTCATCTGCATAGGGAACACCGTCAACGGTTATCGTATTGTTTTTAAAATCGATTTCAACTGTTTGACCACCGGTAGCAATCACGCGCTTGACAAGCATTTTTTCAAGGTTGCCCTCCTCACCCGTGAGGTGAAAGACCACGATATCGTCTTGCTTGGGCTCGTATGCCAAGCTGTAAAGTAGCAAATTTTCGCCATTAAAGAGGGTGTTTTCCATAGAAGCACCTTCCACACGGCAAAGGCGCAACACAAAAGTAAACAGTAAAAGCAGAATAGCCAGTGACCACACAAACATTTCAAGTGCATCGAAGAGAAAGCCACCGGTCTCTTCCTTCTTTTTGGGAGCAGATTGCTGTTCCAACTCGTTATTCATTGCAAAAAATCCTTTCGCAAATTATTTCGTCAAAAGTTCCATCAGGCGGTAGCCGTCTGCAACATAGTAGCCCGTAGCGGTAGCGTTATCCTCATCAAAGGAGGATACGCCCTCGACATCCTTTTGGGAGTCATAAATGAAAAAGGGAACGGGCTCCGATGTGTGCGTACGCATAAAGATGGGCGTGGGGTGGTCGGGAAGAACCATAATGCGATAATCCTCGCCGCACCCCTCCAGATAAGAAAGAACAGGAGCCAAGATTAGAGCATCAATTTTTTCAATGGAGAGTACCTTATTATCGGTTTCAGCTCTGTGTCCGCATTCGTCGGGGGCTTCTACGTGAATATAAACGTAATCGTAACCGTCGGAGAACGCCTGAATAGCAGCCTCGGCTTTTCCTTGATAGTTGGTGTGCACGTTGCCGGTGGCGCCTTCTACGTCGATGGATTTCATGCCTGCGCAAATGCCGATGCCTTTGATCAAGTCGACCGCAGAGATAACGGCGGCGTTAAGCCCCCATTTCTCTTTGAAGTTAGGAAGCTGCGGCTTTTTGCAGGGGCTCCAAAGCCATGCAGAGTTTGCAGGTTTAAGCCCGCGTGCACGTCTTGCCTCGTTGATGGGGTGGTGATTGAGAATATCATAACTTTTGCGCATCAAATCATAGAATTCCGCACCGCCGTTTTCTGCTTTTGGGAGATACTCCTTAATCTGTTTGCCAAGAATGTCATGCGGGCGCATAAAGGGATATTTGTCATCGCTATTCTTCCAAAGCAGGCAGTGACGGTAGCTTACACCCGTATAAAAGTGACGGTTGTCGTTACCGAGCTTGGATTCCAAGGCTTTGATGAGTTCATCCGCCTCGGCGGTCGTGATTTCATCTGCGCTGTGATCGAGAATGATTTTGTCATCATAATCGCCATCCTCGCTCAAGGTAACCACGTTGCAGCGGTAAGCAGTTTCATCGGGTTGCATTTCAAGTCCCATGCTCATCGCTTCCAAAGGAGAGCGACCTTTAGAATAAATTTTGGGATCAAACGAAAGAATTGCCATATTTGCCGTGTCACTTTCGGGAACCATACCTGCGGGTACGTTAGAAACTGTGCCGACAAGGGATTTTTTAGCAAGTGCGTCCATCGTAGGCTTGTTTGCCGCCTGCATAGGGGTTTTATTTCCAAGCTGTTCTATTTTTACATCCGCCATACCGTCGGGAATGAGTACAAGGTATTTCATTTGTTAAATGTCCTTTCGGAAAAAATCATATTTTATTATATCACAAAATCGCACAAAGTGCAATAAGTTATACTATAAAAGTTAAAAAATATTACACAAAAATGTTTTCCGTAGGAGACTTTTTCTGTTTTGAATTGACAACTTGACGTATTTATGCTATAATA
Source organism: Eubacteriales bacterium (assembly GCA_045542155.1). Lineage (GTDB taxonomy): Bacteria > Bacillota > Clostridia > Oscillospirales > CAG-272 > UMGS1865. Next base: position 19,649 of record JAZQKM010000143.1, on the reverse strand, counting down.
CTTCGTGTTAACCCTCTTGCGGAAGGAGAGTGAGAAAATGAACGCGCAACCAAATGAAACGAAAGACAAACTGCTTGAAAACATTGCCGCGCAAAACAAAAAGATGCGTAAAAAGCTTTTGATTGCATTGATTGTTACCGTAAGTGTTGCTGTCATATTGGTGTCGGTGCTTTTGATTGTAAAGGCTTTGCAGGAGAAAAACAATGCGTTTTCGTTGCCCGACAGTTATTTTTATCCCACACATCAAGGCGATATTTTTGAATATGACGATTATTTACAAAAGCGCCCAGACGTTATTTTCTTCTGTGAAGACCCCGACGGTATTGGTCGTACAACTGATAATTTAGAGGATTTTCCGCGCGAAGCCTTGTACTTGCGTGACTTTTTGCAGATTATGATGCGCGCGGACATAGATGCTTATAACAACTGCTTTAACGAAATTTACTACAAAAATCACAAAAAGCAGGTTGCGTTTTCGCAACAAATGATTTATGAAGCAGAGATACGCTATGCAAGTGAAGAAGAAACTGCAAACGGTGAACGCACTGTCATCTATTATCTTTGCTACAAGCTTTATGAAAATGACGGCTCCTTGCGCCGTGATGTTGGCAGCGATGCTATGGTACCGATGAAGGTGGTTTTGCGTGTTACGTCCACGGGAGAAATTTCCATTAGTGAATGGGCAACCATCCGAACAGAATAATTATCACAAAATTCTTTTATTTCATAAAATTACACCGTTTTCTTTTTGGCAAACGGCACAAACTTTTATCAAATTGATAAAAAGGAGGCCGTTCTATGAAGAAAACGGTGTTGTTTTTTGTGCTTTTGGCTTTTCTTATCAGTGCTTTTGCTTTGCCCGTGTATGCGCAAGCCCTGCGCCATCAATGGTATTGCAAGCACGCAAAAGACCACGTTCAACCATCCCTTGACAAAAGACTTGAGTTTATAAAAGAATACGACGCGTATTATGTCGATAACCGTCATACTGACGCACATGATGAAGATAAGGTGATTTACCTGACCTTTGATGCGGGTTACGAGAACGGAAACGTTGAAAAAACGCTTGATATATTGCGCGATGAAAACATTCCAGCCGCGTTCTTTATCCTGCAAAATTTGATTGTGAAGAACCCCGATTTGGTAAAGAGAATGGCGGGTGAAGGACATACGGTCTGCAACCATACTGCGCGGCATAAGGATATGTCAACATGGCAAAACGATGCGGTTTTGGCGGAATTGCAAGCCCTTGAAACACTTTATTCCGAGCGTATTGGCGGTGTTATGTCTAAATATTATCGACCGCCGGAAGGCGTTTTCAGTCGTGAAAACCTTGCTTGCCTATCACAAAACGGCTATAAAACTGTTTTTTGGAGCTTTGCCTATCCCGATTGGGACAATAATCGGCAAATGACACCCGAAAAAGCAAAGGGGATTATTCTCGATAATCTGCACAACGGCGAGGTAATGCTTTTGCATCCAACGTCCGAGACTAACGTGCAAATCCTTACTGATGTTATCCGTGAGATACGCGCGCAAGGGTATCGCTTTGGCACGCTTGATGAGTTGACGGGAGTTGATAGGTGATGAAAATTCAAAAGCGTTTTGCAAGTATTGTGTTGAGCCTGCTTTTTCTGCTTCGGCTTTTGATGCTTTCGTCGGTGGCAGAGGTTAAGGTTTATCGCTCGGTAGAAACAGAAAAGAAGCAAATAGCAATCACATTTGATGACGGTCCCCATCCCGTACTCACACCGCGCATCTTGGAAATTCTCGCAAAATATAATATTCCCGCTACCTTTTTTATGGTTGGGCAGAACGTTCTCAACTATCCCGATGCAGCGCGTGCAGTTATTGAAGCAGGTCACGAGGTGGGTAATCACACGTTTACGCATCCGCATCTTGCGGGACTGAACGAGCACGCTATTATGGATGAGATTGGCAAATGTGAGGATGCCTTGGAGGAGCTCTGTGAATACCGTCCGCACCTTTTGCGCACACCGCAAGGTGCTCTTACACCAAGCCTCGAGCGGTGCCTTTTGGATGATGACTATATTCTTGTTTTATGGAGTCTTGACACGCGTGACTGGGAAAACAAAAGCACCGCTCACGTGGTGCGAACGGTGCTTGAAAAAGTACAAGCGGGAGATATTATATTGATGCACGATTTTATAGGTCACAACAGCAAAACACCTGAAGCTTTGGAAAAAATCATACCCATTTTACTCTCACAAGGCTATGAATTTGTAAGTGTCAGCGAATTATTAGGTTTGCGGTGATGAAAAGTGATAATCCTATCGGCAATATGCTTGGCGTCCTCTCGGTTATGCGTAACAAAGATGGCAGAAGCGCCGCGTTTGTGAAGATAATTCTTGATTTTGGCAGAAAGCGCGTGCCGTAACTCTTTGTCAAGAGCAGCAAAGGGTTCGTCAAACAGGAAAAGGTCACCGCCATAGGCAAGTGCACGTGCCAAGGAGACACGGCTTTTCATGCCGCCCGAAAGCTCACTTGGATACTTGTTCAAAGAGTCGGTAAGTCCTACAAGAGCAAGACATTCTGTAACTGTTTTCTCGGCAGTTTCATCCTTTTTATCAATTACGGCAAGCAGATTTTCTTTCACCGTTAACCACGGAAAAAGACGCGGCTCTTGGAACACATAAGCGACTTTCTCAAACGAATTGAAAATTTCGCCTTTTTGCGGTTTAAGCAGTCCTGCTGCAAGACCTAAAAGTGTAGTTTTGCCACATCCTGAGGGACCCATAACGGCAAGAATTTCTCCTTTATTCAGTTCCATCGAAAAGTCGTTGAAAATTGTCTTTTTATAAAAAGCAAAGGTTATATCGGTTATTTTTAGCATATCAAATTACCTCCTTTTGCTTTTTTGTGCTACTAAGTTTAGTAAAGAGATAAGATACACCAAACTCGATAGCAAGACTCAAAAGAACCACAGTCAAGGTCCATGCAAACATCTCGGCACTCATAATGTAGAGCTTTGCTTCACCAATCATCGTACCGATGGTGCCTTGCGGCATAGCAATGATTTCAGCAGCGACACCGGCTTTCCAAGCAAGCCCTATGGACGTTTTGCATGCGGAAAGGAAATAGGGCTTAATAGATGGAAAAATCAACACACGCAAGCGTTTAGAGAGCGAAAAACGGTACATTTTTGCTACTTCCAGCAGTTGTGTGTCAATATTTCGAATGCCTTCGTCAAGGTTTGTCCACACAATAGGGAGAACGATGAGGAAGGTAATAAAAGTCGGTATTTTAACAGGCCCCAAGAACAGGAGCATCAAAATAATAAAGGATGCTACGGGAGTTGCCTTTACAACTGCCATAATAGGGTGTATTAGTTCACGCACAAAGCGAATGCGAGCGGTTACGATCACCAAGATGCAAGCGCAAAGAATGGCACTGATTGTTCCAAACAAAATGCTGCCAATTGATTTTGCCGTTATTAGATAAAACTCTTTTGTTACCAAAAGTTTCCCCAATGTTTCGAGTACCGACAGAGGAGAGGGGAAAAGCAAGGGTTTTCCAAAATTGTGGGCGGCAAGTGCCCACACACCCAACCAAAAGGCCGCAACCAAAAGGGCACGGCCTATTTTTTTTAGTGTTTTCATTTGTGTTCGGTTGATTATTTTGCGTAGTAGAAGTTATCAGCAGGAAGTTTTCCGCCAATTGATGCGGGTGCAATGCCTTTGAGAATGCCAAGATAGGTTTCCATAGCGGATTTCATCGTAGCACCGTCAAGAAAGCATACGTTACAGTTGGGAAGTGCCTTTTTGGCAACGCCTGCGTTTGTAAAGATGCCGTTATCAACGATCATTTGTGCGGCACTGTCGACATCGGTGGAAAGATACTCAATAGATGCCTTGTACTCTTTGAGGAAGTTTTCAACTACCTCGGGATATTGTTCAAGGAATGCACGGCGAACAACTACACAACCTTGCACCAAAGAACCTTCGGGAGAGACCTTGTTCCATTCAACGGTCAAATCCATTGCATTGGTGATGACAGTTCCGTTATTTGCGCTTTTTGCAGCGTTTATAGCAATGGTTACCATCGGTTCGGGGAGAACAGCGATATCAACCGCACCTGCGGCAACGGCATCCTTCAGGGCTACGGGTTGTGCGTAGGTTGTGGAGTCAATCGTGATCTCTGTGCCAACGTTCAATCCGTTTTGCTTGCAGAGATAGGTAAAGATAAATGTCGGATTTTGAGCGGGGACGTAAACAGTTTTGCCGCGAAGATCCTCAAAAGAGGTAACGGTTGCATTTTGATTGGTTAACAGGTAGAGACAGCCAAGTGTATTGACCGCAAGAACAGCAACACCGCCCTCGGACTTGTTATAGATATTTGCCGCTGCATTGGTAGGGAGAGCCGCAATGTCGGCACTACCGTTTAGGAGTGCAGATGTTACCATAGAAGCATCTGTTTGAACGGAAAAATTGTATTTTTCGGTGGTTTTGTTGGCTTTTGCATCATTCATCAGCTTTGCCATACCAAAGCCGGTTGTGCCGTTCAGGGTGTAAATGTTGATGGTGGGAGTAGCATTGGAAGAGGTGTTGTCATTGCCTTCCTTTTCAAAGAGAAAACAGGAGCTCATCGAAAAAAGAAGAGCAGCAACAAGGCAGATAGAGAGTAAACGTGTTTTCATAATGTTAAATTCCTTTCTGTTGTGTTTTATTTATTTTTATTGATAATCCTGAATCATTGCGTCGGGCGCGAGAAGTCGAATGGTGCGTCCGTTCTTTTCAATGTATCCGTCGGCTATCAGCGTGTCAAATGCGCGGTAGAGAGAGGCGCGGCCGATATCCAACAGCTCCGAAAGAGAAGAAAGGGAAGCATCAAGCTCAATGGTATCTTTCCCAATGGAAGAGAGATACAAGGCAAGTCTACGCTCTGCCGAACCTGCCGTTAGGTAACGGATTTTGCTGTTGAGATAGCAAATTCTGCCCGATAAAAAGGCAAGATAATTATATAGAAACGTTTTGTCGGTTTCGAGCAATTCGCGTATGGCTTCTTCAGCAAAGAAGAACACACGGCATTTCTTTTTTGCACGAATAGAGCTTACGTAATTTTCGTTAGTGAAGAGATTGGCAATACCAAAAAAGTCACCCGCTTTAAAAAAACGCAAAAGTGCATTTTTGGAGTCGTCAGCAGTTGTAGCTACCGCTTCGCCCGAGAGAAAAATCCCAGCCTTATGGGAAGCTTGGCTTTTAGAAAGAATAATGTCGCCTTCTTCAAAATCCACAGCACGGCAACCGTGTTTTTCCAAAAGTGTTGAAGTGCGTGTTATGTCAACCCCCGAAAAAATAGGAGAGTTGAATATTTTTTCGCTTTCTTTTTTTGTGAAAACCATAAAGCACCGCCTTTTGTATCATATGAGACAATTATATCACAATGTTAAGAATTTGTCAAGAGGGTTAGAAAAGAATTTTATAGCAAAAAGAAAGTTTTTATCATTTGATTTTGGAGAATTTCTATTCAATTTTTTTAAATCCTCTTGACCGCGCGCACACGTTGGTGTATAATAAAAATAATAATATTACCTAGGAGGAATAACGGCTATGACTCTTGTTATTTTGGCGGCGGGAATGGGATCTCGCTACGGCGGTCTCAAGCAGCTCGATCCAATGAACGATGCCGGCAATTTTATTATTGATTTTTCTATTTACGATGCAATCAAAGCAGGCTTTGACAAGGTTGTTTTCATTATCAAGGAAGAGAACCTTGAACTCTTCCGCGAAACGATCGGCAACCGCATTGCAGAAAAGATCGAGGTTGCCTATGCATTCCAGAAGATGGATATGCTGCCTGCAGGTTATTCTGCCCCCGAGGGACGAACAAAGCCTTTGGGGACTGCACATGCCATCTATTGTGTTAAGGATATTGTAAAAGAAAATTTCGGCGTTATCAATGCCGATGACTTTTATGGTAGAGATACTTTCATGCAGCTTGGCCGTCATCTAAAAGCTGCCGGTTGCGAGGGAGGCGTTGCGCACCACTGCATGATTGGCTTTGCTCTTGGAAACACGTTGACCGAAAACGGAACCGTTTCTCGCGGTCAATGCGAGGTTGGCGAGAATGGAATCCTCAAGAGCGTTACCGAACGCACAAAGATTATGAAAAAAGAGAATTGCGCTGCATATCTCGATGATGACGGAGAAACATGGGTTGACATTCCCTTTGATACGATTATTTCGATGAACTGCTGGGGATTCACTCCCGAATTTTTTGAAAAACTGGATGCTGGCTTGGCAGAATTTCTCGATAATATTGCATCTAATCCGCTCAAAGCGGAATACTACCTGCCTTCTGCCGTCGATGCACAGCAAAAGAGCGGTGTTTGCGACGTAAAGGTTTATCCCACCACGTCGGTTTGGCAAGGCGTTACATATCCTGAGGATAAAGAACGCGTTAAGAATGCTTTGCGTGCTCTGATTGATGCAGGCGAATATCCCGAACGCCTTTGGGACTGATATTTTATCGAAAGGAACAAAATAAATGTCTATTTTGATCACAGGCGGTGCCGGTTTTATCGGTTCGCACACCGCAGTTGAATTTTTGAATGCAGGCTACGAAATTATTATTGTAGATAATTATTGCAATAGCTCTCCCAAATCCATTGAGCGCGTAAAGCAGATTACAGGCAAGGATTTTAAGGTCTACGAGGTTGATATGTGCGATAAGGATGCCCTTGAAAAGGTATTCCAAGAAAATCCCGATATCGATTCTGCTATTCACTTTGCAGGTCTTAAGGCTGTTGGTGAGTCTGTGCAAATGCCCGGACGTTACTACTACAACAATCTTTTGAGCACTCTGAACCTTTTGGAGCTCATGGCAAAGTACGATGCAAAGCGCATTGTTTTCTCTTCGTCTGCAACCGTTTACGGAGCTCCCAAAAGCGTGCCGATTCGCGAGGATTTCGATTTGAGTGCTACCAATCCTTACGGTCAAACAAAATTGATGATAGAGAAGATTCTTAAGGATTTTTGGATTTCCGATAACTCTTGGAGTATCTCCATTCTTCGCTATTTCAATCCCATTGGCGCGCACAAGAGTGGCCTTATCGGTGAAAATCCCAAGGGCATCCCGAACAATCTTTTGCCTTACGTGGCAAAGGTTGCCTCAGGCCAGCTTCCTTATCTTTCGGTATTCGGCAATGACTATTCCACACACGACGGCACGGGCGTGCGCGACTATATTCACGTTGTAGACCTTGCAAAAGCGCATCTTAAGGCTCTTGAGCGCGCAATCAAGGTTCACGAAGTGGAGTATTTCAACATTGGTACGGGTACAGGTTACTCAGTGCTTGATATCGTTAAGGCTTATGAAAAGGCAACGGGCCTTAAGGTCGCATACAAGATTGCACCTCGCCGCACCGGTGATATCGGTACTTGTTACGCAGATCCCTCTAAGGCATACGAACTTCTCGGCTGGAGAGCCGAAAACAATCTCGAGGATATGTGCCGCGACCTTGCCAACTGGATGAAGAAGAATCCCAACGGTTACGATGGAGAATAAAAAATGATTACAAAGCATTATTTTGGAACAATGGATGACGGGAACGACGTCTATAGTTATCTGCTCAAAAACGATGCGGGTATGAGCGTGCGGATTTGCGAATTCGGCGGTGCAATTATGGAAATCTCGGTGCCCGACAGACTTGGTCGAATGACCGACGTGGTCGCGGGCTATGATTCCTTGCGCGATTACGTATTGGCACCCGGATATCTCGGCGCACTTGTCGGTCGCGTTTGCAACCGTATTGCAAAAGGCAAATTCCGTCTTGGGGGCAAAGAATATCAAGTCTACAAGAATAATAACGGCAACTCCTTGCACGGCGGCAAAGTAGGCTTTTCACATAAGATTTGGGATGTAAAAGCCGAGGATGGGGAAGAGCCTCGCCTTATTCTCACGCTTGTTTCTCCGGATGGAGATGAGAATTATCCCGGCACGCTCAACGTAACGGTTACCTATACGTTATTGCGTTCAAACGCACTTGCCATTCATTACGAGGCAACAACCGATAAAAAGACGGTTGTCAACCTCACAAACCACGCATACTTCAATCTCGGTGGTTTTTCTTCGGGCAAAATCTTTGACCACGTTCTGCAAATGGACGCCGACAAATACATTCCCACCGATGAAAATCTTATTCCTACGGGCGAGATTCGCTCCGTTGTTGGAACACCGTTTGATTTCCGTGAGCCCAAAACCATTGGAGAAGATTTCGACCTTGAGCATCCCGATATGAAGCTTGCAGGTGGCTTTGACCACTGTCTCTGCTTCGCAGGAGGCGAGACGAAAACTCCTGTTTTGCGCATAGAGGCATATGAGCCCAATAGCGGTCGCTTGATGCAGGTTTATACCAATCAGCCTTGTGTGCAGTTCTATACCGGTAACTTTATGTGGGAAATCGAAGCCCCGCTCAAGGGTGGGTATCCCGCAAGTGTGCAAGCGGCATTCTGCCTTGAAACGCAAAAAATGCCCGATGCTATCAACCACGCAAATTTCAACGATACCATCTTAAATCCCGGAGAAAAGTACGATTATACCACGATTTATCAGTTTTCAACCAAATAAAAAAACAGCCGCTATGCAAATTGCGTGGCGGCTTTTCATATTCAAACTCGCACATACATACAATGTCTTAAGGTGATTAGCGTGAAAGTTTCGCAATTAAAAAGCCAAAATTCATCTCTTTCACGCACAAATTTCATCACGATGTTGTGTTGCCGCATAGCGGCGGAATGGAGGTTTATATGAAAAAGTTTTTTTACAAATTGGTGGCAATTATAATAGCTACCATAATGCTGCTGCCTATTTGTCTTGAGGTGTACGGGGAAGAAAATGCTCCTGTTACACCTGAAAATGCGCTTGGTGTTACAGACGGTTCGCTCAATTTAAACTGTAAAAGTGCTATTTTGATGGAAGCAACAACAGGAACGGTTTTGTACGTGCAAAACGCCGAGGAAGCCTTACCACCGGCATCTGTCACAAAGGTAATGACGCTTTTGTTGGTCATGGAAGCCATTGACGCAGGAACTATCCGTGTTGATGATACCGTATCGATTTCCGCAAATGCGGCATCAATGGGCGGCTCCCAGGTCTTTTTGGAAGAGGGCGAGCAGATGAGTGTTGAGGATTTGCTCAAAAGTGTAGTCATTGCCTCGGCAAACGATGCTGCCGTAGCACTTGCAGAATACGTTAGCGGAAGCGTAGATGCTTTTGTAGCTAAAATGAATGCAAAAGCTACAGAGCTTGGCATGACGGCAACAAAATTCGAGAACGTTACCGGTCTTGACGATACCGCCGAGCATCACCTGACAAGTGCCAAGGATATTGCTTTGATGTCTTGCGCACTTGTCAAGCATCAGCTCATCCTGCAATACAGCTCTATTTGGATGGACACCATCCGTGACGGAGCATTCGGCTTGACCAACACCAACCGACTTGTGCGTTTTTACAAAGGCTGCACGGGACTGAAAACAGGTTCTACTTCTAAAGCGGGCTTTTGTGTCAGTGCGACTGCCGAGCGTGATGGATTATCACTTGTTTGTGTCATTATGGGTGCAGAATCGCGCGATATCCGCAACGCAGCAGCGACCACACTCCTTGATTGGGGTTTTGCCAATTTTGCACTTTTTCATGAAGATGCAGGAACATCTACACCGATTAGAGTAAAGGGAAGTGCAAGACGTGAAATTACAGGTTCTTATCCGTCTTTTTCTTGCGTCGTTAGACGCGAAGAGCTCTCTAAAATCGAGAAGAATATTTCACTTGCTGAAAATGTGATTGCTCCTACTCCCGCAGGCGAGAAGATTGGTACAGTCAGTTTTCGGTGCGGAGAAAAAGAGATTGGCTCGGTGGATGTTTGTACACAAACCGAGATAAAGCGAATTGGCTTTTTTGAAATTCTGTGTCAAATATTCGCAAAATCATTACTCATTTAAAAATGTTTTATAAACGAGATAAGAAAGCCAAAAATCAGTCTCTATTTTTTTGAAAAAAGGGCTTGTATTTGCCAAATAAATAGTGTATAATAACAATAATTAAATTTTCTGCAAAGGATGGTCAAGACGATGGCAATCAAATTAAACGATAAGTATGTATCTTCCTTTATTGCTGCTTCCGAGTATGAGGATATTCAAGCGGAAGTAACCGCTGCCGCAAAAACGCTTCGCGATAAGAGCGGTGCGGGCAATGCTTTTTTGGGTTGGGTAGATTTACCCGATAATTATGATAAAGAAGAATTCGCGCGCATCAAGGTTGCCGCGCAAAAGATTCAAAAGAACTGTGATGTGCTCGTTGTTATCGGTATTGGCGGCTCTTATCTCGGTGCACGTGCCGTTATTGAATTCTTGAAGTCTCCTTTGTACAACAATTTAAATAAGAAGACTCCCGACATCTACTTTGCAGGCAATTCCATCAGTGCAACCGCACTCAATGAGGTTCTTGCGCTTTGCGAAGGTCGCGATGTTTGTGTTAACGTTATTTCTAAGTCGGGTACCACCACCGAGCCAGCAGTTGCTTTTCGCGTTTTCCGTACACTTTTGGAAGAAAAATACGGCAAGGATGGCGCACGCGAGCGCATTTTTGTAACCACCGACCGCGCACGCGGTACGCTTAAGCAGTTTTCTACCGATGCCGGATACGAAACCTTTGTCGTTCCGGATGACGTCGGCGCACGCTTCTCGGTACTGACAGCGGTAGGTCTTCTTCCTATTGCGGTTGCAGGTATTGACATTGACGCATTGATGGAGGGGGCGGCTTCCGCAAGCCATACATACGTGGATGCGGACATTTCCAAGAACGATTGCTACCGTTATGCAGCCATTCGCAATATTCTTTACCGCAAGGGCAAAAACGTTGAGGTAATGGCAAGCTATGAGCCCTTCTCGGCTATGTTCAGCGAATGGTGGAAGCAACTCTACGGGGAGAGCGAAGGCAAAGACCAAAAGGGCATTTTCCCGGCATCCGTTGTTTTCTCCACCGATTTGCACTCTCTCGGACAGTTCATTCAAGATGGCACACGTTCCATGTTCGAAACCGTTATTGATATTGCCGATACAAATGATACCTTCGCAATTCCGAATGACCCCGCAAACATCGACGGCCTAAACTTCCTTTCCGGTATGGATTTGAACGAGGTTAAAAGAAAAGCAATGCAGGGCACAATCCTCGCACACGTCGACGGCGGTGTTCCCAACGTTCTTTTGGAGTTGGACGCACGCAATGCATTCACGCTTGGCGAGCTCATTTATTTCTTCGAGCTTGCTTGCGCTGTATCGGGATATATGCTCGGTGTAAATCCCTTTGACCAACCGGGTGTTGAATCCTACAAAAAGAATATGTTTGCACTCCTTGGTAAACCCGGTTATGAGGAAATGAAAAAGGAACTCGAGGAACGTTTGCAAAACTAATAAAAAAACTCGTTGAAAATTAAAAAAGCCCTTGACTTTGTTTCCAAAGTTTGGTATAATGAAGTCAAGGAGATGAAACGTCATCTCGGCTGATTTTTGGAGGTTGAAAATATGTTGAAATTAATCATCGGCGTTAAGGGCACCGGCAAAACAAAAATTCTCATCGATATGGTAAACAGTGCACTTGCTGTTACCAAGGGTGATGTTGTTTGTATTGAAAAGGGTGCTCAGTTGAGATTTGATATAAAGCCAGTTGTAAGACTTGTAAACTCTGAAGAATACCTCATCAATGATGCTTCTGCGCTTTACGGCTTCATCGCCGGTATGCTTGCAAGCAATCACGACGTAACCGATTTGTTTGTTGACGGTACACTTCGCATCTGCAAGCGCGATATGGCTGCTTTTGAAGAACTGCTTGCTAAATTGGATTCTCTGCTTGAAAAGGTTGATGTTAACGTAACAATGACCGTTTCTATGCCTGCTGAAGAGATTAACGATACCGTTCGCAAGTACATTTAATTCCATAATAAAAGGTGCCGCAGTTTTGCGCCGATTATGGCGAGACTGCGGCATATTTGATGTAAAAACCCACAAAAGGAGTTAAGCAAATGATTTTAATCATTGCAGAAAAACCAAGCCTTGGACGCAACATTGCAGCAGGTATCGGACCGATGCAAAAAAGGCAAGGATATCTCGAAGGAGAAAACTATATCATCACGTGGGCATTCGGCCACCTGTTTTCTCTTTGTGATATCGAAACCTATTCACCGTCTCCCGATAATTCCGGCAGATGGACGATGGCAAATCTACCGTGTTTTCCCAAAGAGTTCAAGTTTGAGCTGCGACACGGAACCGATAAAAAGATTGACCCCGGTGTGCGCCGTCAATTTGAAATTATTCGTGCGCTTTGCAACCGCCCCGATGTTGACACCATCGTTAACGCGGGAGACGCAGACCGCGAGGGTGAAATTATTGTCCGTCTTTGCATGAACAATACAGGAGCACAAGGGAAGAAGTATAAGCGCCTTTGGTTACCCGACCAAACCCCGCAAACTGTGCAAAAAGCGCTTGGCGAAATGAAAGACGAAAGCGAATACGACCGCCTTGCGGCAGAAGGCTTTGCGCGCACCTATATCGATTGGCTCTATGGCGTGAATTTGACACGTTATGCCACCTTAAAGACGGGGACTTTGCTTCGCGTTGGTCGCGTTATTGTGCCGATTGTTAAGGCAATTTATGATAGAGATATGGCAATTCGCAATTTTGTGCCCGGAAAATATTATGCGCTTTTGAGCAAAGAACCGACAAACGGTGAAGTGGTCGAATTGCTTTCAAAAAACAAATTCGAGTTTGACCAACTATCCAAAGCAGAAGAGCTTTGTCGCATCTATAACCAAACGGGCGCGGTTGTAAGTGAGGTCAAAAACAAGAAAGAAACGCTCTTTGCGGGTAAGCTTTATTCGCTCTCCAAGCTACAAAATGCATTGAGTAAAAAGTATAAAATGTCGATGCAAGAGAGTCTTGACATTGTTCAGGGGCTTTACGAAAAGGGATATTTGACTTATCCGCGCACGAACTCCGAATACCTTGCAACGGCAGAAAAGGATAAGATTCGTCAAATTCTTGCAGGATGTGCAAAGCTCGGTTATCCCGTGCGCTTCAAGGATCAAAAGAGCATCTTTGACGATAGCAAGATTGAGTCGCACTCAGCCCTTACTCCAACGTATAGGATTCCCAACAAAACGCAGCTGACCGAAAAGGAAATGCAGGTATATTCCACAGTATTCCGTCGCTTTGTAGCGGTATTCTGTGCAGAAGATTGTCTTGTTTCAAGAACCGAAATCACCATTGACGTTGGCACGCTTGAGCGTTTTACCCTTAAGGGAATGGTTATGCTTGAAAAAGGCTGGACTAAGTATGATGATTATACACAAAAAGACAAGGTTCTGCCCGCATTGAACAAAGGCGACGTTGTCAACATTGATTTCAGGCCCATAGAAAAAGAAACGACTCCGCCCAAGCATTATACGGTTGAAACCTTGAATAACTACCTCAAAAATCCCTTTAAAGAAGATAAAAAGGCGGCAAAAGAGGCGGCCGATGGGGAAGTAGCAACCGAAACGACCGATGATAACGAGGATTATAAGGCTATTTTTGAAGGTCTTGAACTCGGTACCGAGGCAACACGTACTGGTATTATCGATAATGCGCGTAAGAGCGGTTATATCGACCTCAAAAAAGACACTTACACCATTCTTCCCGGTGGAGAATTCTTGATTGAATCCTTGTTACAAATGAAAATCAATATGGACAAGTACAAGACCTCTCAGCTCGGTCAAGCTCTCAAAAAGGTTTACCGCGGAACAATGGAGATTGAAGAAAGCGTTAAGCTTGCCGAAAGCGAAATTGCAGAAGTGTTTTCTAAAAAGGAAGAAACCAATCTCTCGCTCGATTCCGAAACAGGATTCTTTGGCGATGTAGTTACAACCTGTCCTTTGTGCGGTAAAGAAGTCAAACGCTTCCGCAACTTTTACGGCTGCACAGGCTACAAAGAAGGTTGCAAGTTCTTGGTTAATACCAGCATTTGCGGACGTGCTATTTCGGTATCAAATCTAAAAATGCTCGTCGAAACAGGGCATACGGCAATTATTCAAGGCTTTGTTTCTGCCAAAACCCAAAAAACCTTTGATGCTGCTCTCAAGTTAGAAAACGGACGTGCTGTTTTCGATTTTGAAAAGCGTGCACCCGCAGCCCCCACATTGCATCAAGATTTGCCTATTTGGGACGGTGAAGGTGCGCCTTTGCCTGAGCCTCCACCCGTGGAATAAGTATTTTAAGCTCTATCGCAAACACTGCGGTAGGGCTTTTGTAATAATTTACAAAAACTTCTTTCATATAATGTATTGACAAATACAAAGAATTGTTGTATAATTGTATACAATAAATCCGAAAGGAGAGAAAAAACATGTTAGAAATTTCGCCAAAAACAAATTTGTTGGAGCAAAGCACCTATAAATATTCGCTCCAAGATGTAAAAGAGCCGAATCTTTACCGTGAGGTTTACCCCTATACCGACGTACCGCGTATCCCGTTCAACCACCGCCGTGTGCCGATTGGTATGCCGCAGGATATTTGGATTACGGATACCTCTTTTCGTGACGGTCAACAGTCTGTCGAGCCGTATACAATTAAACAAATCGTCGATTTGTTTAAATTGATGTCTCGCTTGAGCGGTCCTTACGGTATCATTCGCCAAACCGAATTTTTTGTATATAGCCAAAAAGATAGAGAAGCTCTCCAAAAGTGTCAAGAGCTTGGATTGAAATTCCCTGAGATCACCACATGGATACGCGCAAGCCGCGAGGACTTCAAACTCGTAAAAGACCTTGGTATTCGCGAAACGGGTATTCTTGTTTCTTGCAGTGACTATCACATCTTTAAAAAGATGAAGATGACACGTAAGGAATGTATGGAATACTACCTCAAAACCGTTTGTGATGCATTTGATGCGGGTGTTATGCCCAGATGTCATCTTGAAGATATCACCCGTGCCGATTTCTACGGCTTCGTCGTTCCGTTTGTCAATGAATTGATGAAGCTCTCCAAGCAAGCGGGCATCCCTGTACGCATTCGTGCTTGTGATACGATGGGATACGGTATTCCTTATCCCGAGGTTGCTATTCCGCGTAGCGTTCCCGGTATCGTTTACGGCTTGCAGCACTATTCCGAGGTTCCCAGCGAAATGCTTGAGTGGCACGGACACAACGATTTCTATAAGGCTGTTTGTAACGCCACTACCGCATGGCTCTACGGTGCCTCGGGCGTTAACTGCTCGCTCCTTGGTATTGGTGAGAGAACCGGTAATATTCCGCTTGAGGCTATGGTATTTGAATATGCATCCCTGCGCGGCTCCTTTGACGGTATGGATCCTACCGCTATTACCGAAATCGCCGAATACTTCAGTAAAGAAATGGGCTATGAAATTCCGCCGATGACACCGTTTGTGGGTAAAAACTTCAACGTTACCCGCGCGGGCATCCATGCCGACGGACTTCTCAAGGATGAAGAAATCTACAATATTTTTGATACGAAGAAGATTCTTAACCGCAGTGCCACTGTTCTGCTCGGCAAAGCGTCGGGACTTGCAGGTATTGCGTATTGGATCAACGAAAATTACCGTCTCTCTGCAAGCGAAGCCATTGACAAAAAGGATCCGCTCGTTATTGCCGTTAAGGAATGGATTGACGCGGAATATGAGGATGGAAGACAAACGACGCTTTCGACCGGTGAGATTGAGGAGAAGATTGAAGAGCTTTCCGGCGGACGCTTCCGCAGACTGTAAGGAGGATTCTCATTATGTTAGAACATAAAACTATATCTCTTGCCGAGCAGGTGTTTGAACGCCTTGAGAATGATATTCTTATCGGCAAATATCAGCGCGGCGCGGTTTTGACAGAGCTGAAGCTCGTCACCGACCTTGGCGTCAGTCGTACTCCCGTTCGTGAGGCACTGCACCGTCTCGAGCAGGAACACATTATTGAAATCACCCCCAAAGGAATCCTTATTCTCGGTGTAACCGAGCAGGATTTGAAGGATATTTTTGCCGTTCGTTTGCGCATTGAAGGATTGTCATCCGCTTTTGCTGCCGAAAACATGACGGAAGAGCAGCTTTTGGAACTCAAAGAAGCTCTTGAATTGCAAGAGTTCTACGTTACAAAGCAAGACCCCGAACATATCAAAATAATGGATAGCCGATTCCACCAACTCATTTATCGCTATTGCGGTAGCGCGGTGCTTAATGATACGCTTTTACCGCTTCACAAAAAGGTACAAAAGTACCGTCGTGCATCGGTTGAGGATAAGGCTCGCGCATTGCAGTCGTTGAGTGAGCATCGCGCCATTTTTGAGGCGATTGCTGCGAGAAATGCTACGTTGGCTGAGGAATGCACCACAGAACATATTGCTAATGCGGCACAGCACATTCTAAACAAATGAGGTAATACTAAATGGGACTTACCATAGCACAAAAAATCATAAAAGCGCATTTGCTATCGGGTGATATGACCCCCGGCAGTGAGATTGCACTTCGCATAGACCAAACGCTCACGCAGGATGCAACGGGCACGATGGCATATCTCGAATTTGAATCGATGGGTATCGACCGTGTTCGTACCGAGCGAAGCGTTGCATACATTGACCACAACACACTGCAATCCGGCTTTGAAAATGCCGATGACCACCAATTTATTCAATCGATTGCCAAAAAGCACGGTATTTATTTCTCACGTCCCGGCAATGGCATCTGCCATCAAGTACATCTTGAAAGATTCGGCATTCCCGGCAAGACTTTGATTGGTTCCGATAGCCACACCCCCACAGGCGGCGGCATTGGTATGCTTGCTTTTGGCGCAGGTGGACTTGACGTAGCCGTTGCGATGGGTGGCGGCGCATACTACATCACGATGCCCAAAATGATTAAAGTCAATCTTACCGGTAAATTACGTCCGTTTGTTACGGCAAAGGATGTGAGCCTTGAGATTTTGCGTATCCTTTCCGTCAAAGGCGGTGTCGGCTACATTATTGAATGGGGCGGCGAAGGCATCAAGACTCTTTCTGTGCCCGAAAGAGCTACCATTACCAATATGGGAACAGAGCTTGGTGCTACCACCTCGATTTTCCCGTCCGATGAAATTACACGTGCGTTTCTCAAGTCAGAGGGCAGAGAAGCAGACTATGTAGCACTTGAGAGCGATGCGGACGCCGTTTATGACCGCATTATTGATATTGACCTTTCCTCGCTTAAACCTTTGATTGCTTGCCCACACATGCCCGATAACGTTGTTTCTGTTGATACACTAAAGGGAACAAAAGTTAATCAGGTTTGCATCGGTTCTTGCACCAACTCCTCGCTCCTTGATATGCTCAAGGTAGCGGCACTTCTCAAAGGCAGAACCATCAAGCCCGACGTCAGCCTTTCCATTTCTCCCGGCTCTAAGCAAGTGCTCGCAATGCTTGCCGATTGCGGTGCGCTGACCGATATTCTTGCAAGTGGTGCGCGTCTTTTGGAATGTGCTTGCGGTCCTTGCATCGGTATGGGATTTTCGCCTAATTCCGGCGGTGTTAGCCTGCGTACTTTTAACCGCAACTTTGAGGGCAGAAGCGGTACCGCTGATGCAAAGGTATATCTCGTTTCTCCCGAAACGGCAGTTGCAGCAGCCCTGACAGGTGAAATTACAGACCCGATTCTTTTGGGTGAGATGCCGGAAATCAAAATGCCCGACGCATTCCGCATCGATGATAGCGCAATTATTTCACCCGCAGATGTAGAGGAAGCAAAATCTCTTGAAGTTTTGCGTGGTCCCAACATCAAAAAGTTCCCCGAGAGCTATCCGCAAGAAGATTCCATTCGTGCAGAGCTTGTTCTCAAGGTTGAGGACAACATTACAACCGACCACATTATGCCTGCAGGCGCCAAAATTTTGCCTTACCGTTCTAATATTCCGTATCTGTCACAGTTCTGCTTCGGTGTATGCGATAAGACCTTCCCCGAGCGTGCAAAGGCGGCAGGGAAGAGTATTATCGTCGGCGGAGCAAACTACGGTCAAGGCTCCTCGCGCGAGCACGCGGCGCTTGTTCCGCTCTATTTGGGCGTTCGCGTAGTGATTACCAAGAGCTTTGCGCGTATTCACGTTGCAAACCTTATTAACGCGGGTATTATGCCCCTTACCTTTGCAAATGCCGATGATTATGATAAAGTATCGCAAGGTGATATGCTTTCTATCAAGGATGTTTGGTCAGGTATGGACAACGGCAAAATGACACTCAAGAATGAAACAACCGGCGAGGAAATTCCGCTTGTTTGTGCCTTTACCGAGCGTCAAAAGGCAATTCTCAAAGCAGGTAGTTTGCTTGCTTACACAAAAGAACAGCTCCAATAAGAAAAGGAGATATACCAAAATGAATAAGATTTTAATGAAAACACCGCTTGTCGAAATGGACGGCGATGAAATGACGCGAATCCTTTGGAAGATGATTAAGGATGAGCTTCTTTTGCCTTTCATTGACCTCAAAACCGAATATTACGACCTAGGCTTGCCTGAACGCGAGAAGACCAAGGACCAAGTAACTTTTGATTCCGCTTACGCAACCCAAAAGTACGGTGTTGCCGTTAAGTGTGCTACCATCACCCCCAACAAGCAGCGCGTAGAGGAATACAACCTCTCCGAAATGTGGAAGAGCCCCAACGGAACCATTCGTGCCATTCTCGACGGCACCGTGTTCCGCGCTCCCATTTTGATTGATTCCATTCGCCCTGCAGTTCGTAACTGGAAAAAGCCCATCACCATTGCACGTCACGCATACGGCGATATCTATAAGGCTACCGAATACCGTGTTCCCGCAGAAGGGAAGGCTGAGCTTGTTTTCACAGATCAAGAGGGAAAAGAGACCTTCCGTCAAACCGTTTACGACTTTGAATGTGCAGGTGTTTTGCAGGGAAGCTATAACAAAGATGATTCTATTCGCTCTTTTGCACATTCCTGCTTCCAATATGCGCTGAACACAAAGCAAGACCTTTGGTTTTCCACCAAGGATACCATCTCCAAGCAATACGATCAAACCTTTAAGCTCATCTTCCAAGAAATCTATGATAATGATTATAAAGAAGCCTTTGAAGCGGCAGGTATTGAGTATTTTTACACACTTATCGATGATGCAGTAGCCCGCGTTATTCGCAGCGAAGGCGGCTTTATTTGGGCTTGCAAAAACTACGATGGTGACGTAATGAGCGATATGGTTTCAACCGCATTCGGTTCGCTTGCAATGATGACCTCGGTTCTCGTATCCCCCGACGGGAAGTACGAGTATGAAGCCGCACACGGTACCGTTACCCGTCACTATTACCGTTATCTCAAGGGCGAGGAAACCTCCACCAACCCTATGGCAACCATTTTTGCTTGGACGGGCGCTCTCCGTAAAAGAGGTGAGCTTGACGAGCTCCCCGAGCTTGTAGCATTTGCGGATAAGCTCGAAGCGGCTTGTATTGAAACACTCAACCAAGGCATTATGACAAAGGATCTGGTTGGTCTTGTAATCGAGGGAACGAAAACAAAAGCTGTCAATTCGATCGAATTTATTAAGGCAATTCGTGCTAATCTTGAAAAAACTCTATAAAAATATAAAACCGATACGGCATTTCCGTATCGGATTTTTATATTAGAT
>JAZQKM010000142.1:0-13544 GCA_045542155.1 Eubacteriales bacterium | reverse complement strand
TATGATATACTGAAATCACACTTAGAAAGCGAGGGACAAATCATGAAGAAATTGTACTTCAAAAAGCTTACTTCCATCATCGTATATACCCTCATTTGTATCGCCGTCTACCTCATTGGTTTTAGTCTCATCTCTTTAATCGCAAACTTCTTCAAAGTTCTCATTATTAGAACGATTATTTCGTTTGGAATTCCTCTAATAATCATCTTGATTAGAATTTATAACAAACGACTTGAAACCCCCGACTTACGAAGAGAGTATTTAGCATCTGTAAAAGAGGGCAAGCTCAGCTTAAAGGAAGAGTGGCAATATATAATCAAATTCCCACACTTTTTGGCAGAGCTTTTGGCTTTTTCAACATTGGCATTTGCCTATTCACTCCTAACTGTTATCGGCGTACCTGTTCCCTTTATCATCAAAATTTTGTCAATACTGCTCGCCTTTTTGATATTTGCAGGTCTTTATTTTATTATCAATTTTCTCCATTGGGTATTTGTGCATAGAACCTGGAAGAAAGAGTATTGAAACAACAAAACAGCGCACGAAGGTGCGCTGTTTTGTTTTAGCCAAATTTTCTTCTCTCTCTTGCAAAACAAGCACACGTGTGGTATAATCAAAGCAGAAAACCCAGTTGGAGGCACCATTATGAAGCACACGGTTACCGTTTTGCCCCACAATTTCATATTTTCCGTCCCCCACGGTGCAAACCTCTTGACGGTGCTGACACAAAACGGCTTTTTCATCCCCGCTGCCTGCGGCGGACGCGGAAGCTGTGGCAAATGTGCCGTCAAGTGCCGCATGGCGGATGCAGAAGGATATCAAACTGTGCTCTCCTGCCACACATCGGTAACGGCTGATTTGACCGTCCTTTTGGATGTCGATAGCGAAAGTGGGCTTTGGAAGGTCTCTTCCCTTTCCTCTTGTGCTTCGCGCAAAGCGGGAATGATCCTTGACATTGGCACTACCACGCTTGCCGCTTGCCTTGTTGATAAAGCCACGGGCGAAACCTTGGCAAAAGCATCTGCTCTCAATCCGCAGGGCGCGTTTGGCGCGGACGTCATTAGCCGCATCAGTGCTTTTGTCGAGGGCAAAGGTGAGGAAATGCGCGCCGCTGTTACTGATGCAACCAACCGCCTGATTGCCCAATTTAGCAGAACAGGTGCGCAAATTGACGAGGTCGTGGTTGCCGGCAACCCCACAATGCTCCATCTTTTTGTGGGCATTGACCCCACGGGCATCGGCTCGTATCCCTTTACTCCTGCGTTCACCGAAGCCAAATATTTTAAGGGTACGGATATCGGAATTGACGCATCGCGCGTGCGTTTGCTCCCATCCATCAGCGCGTATCTCGGCAGTGACGTCAGCTCCGGTATTCTTGCGTGCGAAATGGATAAGACCGACAAAACACAGCTTTTTATGGACCTTGGTACAAACGGCGAGATCGTCCTCTCGCATAAGGGAAAGCTCTATGCGGCATCGACTGCGGCAGGACCTGCGCTTGAAGGTGCCAATATGTCTTGCGGCATTGGCGGTGTTGCGGGGGCTATCGACCGCGTTTGGGCGGACAATGGACACCTACACTTCACCACTGTGGAAAACGCTCCTGCACGCGGCATTTGCGGCAGTGGCTTTATCGACTTATTTGCGCTTTTGCTTGACGAAGACATCCTTGACGAAGCAGGAACCTTTCGCGAGAAATGTGACTCTCCACTCTTTCATCATTTAGAGGATGACTGTTTTTATCTCACACCCGAGATTTATCTCTCGCAGGATGACGTGCGACAGTTCCAGCTCGCTAAAGCAGCCATTGCAGCAGGCGTAGAGGCGCTCACAGCGCATTGCGGTGTGAAGATGGACGAAATAGAAAACGTATTCTTGGCGGGCGGCTTGGGCTATTATATGAGCCCTGCAAGGGCGGCACGCACAGGACTTATCTCCCCCGCTCTCCTCTCGCGCACACAAATCGTTGGCAACACCGCACTGGCAGGTGCGCGACTTTGCCTATTGAACGAAGAAAAGCAGACCGAGATCGACGCTCTTTGCAAAGAAGCAGAGACGGTTGAGCTTTCCTTTTCCTCTGTTTTTTCGCAAGCGTATATTGAGAATATGGGGTTTGAGACATAAAAAAACACGGGCGACCAATGGTCGCCCCTATTTTATTTCTCTATACTCTTATGATTTTGGGCCGTCGAGGATGCCGGTTCCTACGCTTGATTTTTTGTTTTTACACAATTCGATTGTATCGGAACACCGAGGACACTGTCCCCTATAAAAACTTACATTTTCAGAAATGGTTGCCAATCCAAGGATAAATTTCATGATTCGCATACTTGGGGTCTGTTTTTTTGATCTTTTTACATCTTGAAACCTGGATCCAGATAAATACCTGATCTAAAAGTGCAAGCAATAAAAGCGGCCAGAGAAAACCAAATCTCAAAAACAAAACAACGGTTTGATCGGATCCAGTAATTAAAAAAGCGATTAACATAACCGATGGAGAAATTGCCAGAAGGATTTGAAAATAATGAAAGAAGCATGTTGACCAATGAATCGTTCCGGTTGTTTTTAATCTCATCCATTTACGAACGATTTTTATGATTCTATTTTGATTGACATATTCACGAGGGAACTTATCTCGTAAAGGCCAATAAAATTCACGTATACTCTCTTCAGAACGTCGCAAGCCATTTATGCCATAAAGAAAAGTTACAATCGGTGGTAAAATAAGTGCTAACAACAAAGTTTCTACAGCGTTCAAGAATTTATCCTCCTTTCCTAGAATTTTACAAAATGACAAGTTGAAAACATTTTCAAAATAAGTATAGCAGAACATAAAGCTTTTGTCAAGCAATTCAAAAAAGGAATTATAAGCATAGCACACTTTATCTGTCAGCCTGTCATCCTGAGCGTAGTCGAACTTCTGCGGAGCGAGTAGCAACGCAGAAGCACAAGGCGCAAGCCGCAGTGGGATCTCGTTTGAAAGTTCGGTGGCTTTTGAAAGGAATGTTACATTTTCTTTGGCAAGCCACCCAAACTCGCTTGGAGATCCCTTCGTCGCTGTCGCTCCTCGATTCCTCCTCGCTATTCGCTCAGAGGAATTTCGACTTCGCTCAGGATGACATACAGAAATTTTATTTTGCTTTATTCGTTTGTTTCAAAAAATCAAAAGTGTTTTCCAAAAAAAGATGCAAGCATCTCGCTTGCATCTTTTTGGTTTATTAGCTTTTCTTTTTTTTCTTGCGTTTGCCAAAAAGCTTTTGGAGCAGCGGTGCTAAAAACGCGGGAGCGCGCCATACTATCATTTTCATCGCTATATATCCTTTCCCTACCGATTTTGGTAGTACAATATATGCGATATATTTTGAAAATGTGCGCGCAGTGCAAATTTTTATCCCTTTGCCTCACATTCCTCTGCCTGCAGTTTTTTCATTGCGGAGCGGAACACGACCTTGTCATTTTCGTGCGTGAGCGAATTTTCAACCTGTTCAAGGGGCACCCACTCGACCTGTGCGATCTCGCCCTCGCGGGGCTTGATATCCTTTTGCGTGGTGTGTGTTAGAAAATAGACCACTTCCTTGGATACACCCGGCATGGGATTGTAATGCACGGTCTCGCGGAATTTGCAATCGATGCGGATCTGTACGGCGGTCTCTTCAAAAACCTCGCGCACAGCCGTCATATATTCGGTCTCACCCGGCTCCATGTGTCCCTTTGGGAAAGAACGGTGACCGCCAAGCTTGTGCCGTATCATCAAAAGATATTGTTTTCCATCCTCTTCATCGCGGCGCACAACAAGCGCACCGCAGGATTTTTCACGAAGCATATTCGGTCACTTCCTTCCTTTTCCACTCTGGGGTTTTACTGCTTCATTTGATTATTGCTCGATCTGCTCCATTACAAAGGCCTCGAGAATATCGCCAACCTTGATATCGTTGAATTTTTCAAGACCGATACCGCACTCGTAGCCTGCAGCCACTTCACGTGCATCGTCCTTAAATCTCTTAAGCGAGGAGATCTTATCCTCAAAAATCACGACGCCGTCACGAACAACGCGGATCTGCGATTGACGGGTAACCTTACCGTCCTGAATATAGGAGCCTGCAATGGTGCCAACGTTGGGTACGTGAATGGTTTGGCGTACCTCGGCGTGACCGAGCAGGTTCTCGCGGAACTTGGGCGCGAGCATACCCTTCATAGCGGCTTCGATCTCTTCGATACACTCGTAAATTACGCGATAGGTGCGTACGTCTACGTTTTGACGCTCGGCAGAGTCAAGCGCGGTCTTATCGGGACGGACGTTAAAGCCGACGATAATTGCGTTGGATGCCGCCGCAAAGGTAACGTCACCTTCGGTGATACCACCCGCTGCCGCGTGAATAACGCGAACCTTAACTTCCTCGTTGGAAAGCTTGAGAAGCGATGCCTTAACCGCTTCAACAGAACCGTCAACGTCAGCCTTAACGATGATGTTGAGGTCCTTAACGCCCTCGGAGATTTGTGCAAACAAATCGTTAAGGTTTGCTCTTGCATTTGCCTTGAAGGTATCTTCTTTAGCCTTGTCGCGGCGTTGATCTGCCAGCGTTCTTGCCATTCTTTCATCTTCAACTGCTTGGAATTCGTCACCTGCAGAGGGAACCTCGGAAAGACCTGTAATTTCTACGGGAACAGAAGGAGCCGCCGCCTTGAGCGTTCTGCCCATATGGTCGGTCATCGAACGAACGTGACCAACTGCAGTACCTGCGATAATGGTGTCGCCGCTGCGGAGCGTGCCGTTTTGAACGAGAACTGTTGCAACAGGTCCGCGTCCGCGGTCAAGCTTCGCCTCGATGACGATACCCTTTGCACGACGGTCGGGATTTGCCTTGAGCTCCTTAACGTCGGCTACAAGCAATACGCTCTCGAGAAGGTCGTCAATACCCTGTCTTGTAAGAGCCGATACGGGAACACAAATGGTGTCTCCGCCCCATTCCTCGGGAACGAGGCCGTATTGGGTGAGCTCTTGCTTGATTTGGTCGGGGTTGGCGGTGGGTTTATCCATCTTATTGTTGGCGACTACGATGTCGATTTCTGCTGCTTTTGCGTGGTTGATTGCCTCAATGGTTTGGGGCATAATACCGTCGTCGGCAGGCACAACGAGGATTGCGATGTCGGTTGCCATAGCACCGCGTGCACGCATTGCGGTAAATGCTGCGTGTCCGGGGGTATCGAGGAAGGTAATATCTCTGCCGCCCGCCTTAACGCGGTAAGCACCAATGTGCTGGGTAATACCGCCTGCCTCGCCTGCGGTGACGTTGGTGTTACGGATAGCATCGAGAATAGAGGTCTTACCGTGGTCAACGTGGCCCATAACGCAAACAACGGGGGCGCGTTCTTGGAGCTGCTCATCGGTGTCGACTGCGTCGTCAAACAGACGCTCTTCAATGCTGACAACTACCTCGGGGGTAGCTTCAATGCCGAACTCATCTGCTACGAGCGTGGCGGTATCGAAGTCGATAACCTGGTTGATGGTTGCCATCATACCCATAAGCATCAGCTTCTTAACGACCTCACCTGCTGTAACGTGGAGCTTGGATGCGAGCTGACCGACAACGATCTCTGCAGGAAGCTCAACAGAGGTGGGTTTGTAGTTAACAGGTTGTTGAACAACAGGGGATGCACCCTTGCGTCCTTTATCCTTTTTGCTGTTTTTGTTGCCCTTGCCAAATGCGTTTTGACCTTGCTGTGCGGCGTTGTTTTGCTTTTTGAGCTTTTGGTTGCCGCCCGCGAGGTTTTGGTCGCGATCGGATACGAAGCTATCCAAACGCTCATCATACTTGGAAAGGTCGACAGTAGATGTGTGGGTGTCGATTACGCGAGGACCCTTTCTTGTGCCGTCGGGATTGATATTGGTGGATGCACCGCGCACGATAGGCTGTGCCTTGAAGGTATCCTTGGGTGCGCTTTGTACGAAATCACCCTTATCGCGATCAAATCCACCGCGTCCGCCACGGTCGTTGTTCTTATTAAAGTTGCCGCGGTCCTTCTTTTGTCCGCCAAAATCAGTTCCGCCTTGGGGACGGCCGCCAACAAAGCCCTCGGGACGCTTTGCACCGCCGAATGCGGGCTGCTGACCTTGAGGCGCACGTTGCTGTTGGGTGGGAGCGGAACGCGCTGCGGGTTGTGTGGGTATTTGCTTTACGGCAATACCGGCTGCACTGTTTTGCTGCGGGCGGAAGGGGTTGCCGGTGTAGGGTTGACGTGCCGCGGGACGTGCTGCGGGTGCGGCCTCTTTGGCGGGTGCGGCAGGAGCAGCGGGAGCATCCGTTGCTTGCTTTTCTTCTTTCTTTCCATCCGCCTTCTTTTCTGCTACGTTCTGCGGACGTGCAGCGGGGGCTTCTTCTCTTGCCTTGGGAGCGGGTGCGGTCTCGGACTTGGGAGCCGCTTCCTTCTTCTCTACAGGCTTTTCAATCTTTTCGGTCTTCTCAACCTTTTCGACCTTTTCAGCTTTTTTAGGTGCTTCGGCAGTCGCGGGCTTTTGAGCCTCTCCTGCTTTTTCAACCTTTTCTGCCTTTTCGGTCTTTTCAACCTTTTTGGGCTTGGAAGGAATATAGGTCACTCCATCCAAATAGCTACCAATATCGGTAATTTGGTTTGCTTGAGTCAGGGACTCAAACAAAATGTCAAATTCCAACGGTTCGAGTGCCTTTTGGGTAGTCTTTGCCTCAATTCCGTTTTGAGCAAGCAGTTCAACGAGATCCTTGCTCTTCATTCCCAAGTCTTTTGCAAACTTGGTGATCTTAAATTGTTGATTGATAGTAGAAGCCATATTTCCTCCTGATTCCTCGCTTGGCCGCAGCGCCATGCGAAATCATAAAATTTCGAGTTTGACCCCGCAGAGGTCAATTCTCGTGCTTATCGTTTTCTGTATTCTTTGGCAGCTTGGAAAGAACCAACTGACAAAGATTTTGGTCGGTAACAGCCAAAGCTGCGAGCCTGCCGCTCTTCCCCACCGCCGAAGAAAGCGTATCACCGTCAAGCTCGAGTACGTAGAGCGGAACACCGTAAAAGGTGCAACGGTCAAAGAGACGCTTGGCAGAGTTGGGAGAGTTATCGGAGGCACTGAAAACAGCCAAGACCGATTTTTGTTTTTTGAGTGCCTCACAGACCATGGGCACGCCGTAAATCAGCTTGCCTGCCTTGGCGCAGAGCCCCAAGGAGAACAAGAGGGCGCGGTTTGCATCACTCTTCATCGTTTTCAAGTTCCTGTTCCATAGCATCGTAAACCTCATCCGAGATAACACACTCGAGGTCGCGGTCAATTCTATGGCTCTTGCGTGCCTTCTTCAAGCACTTGACGTCACGGCAGATATAGGCGCCGCGTCCGGACTTTTTACCCTTGAAGTCAAGCGAAATGCCGCCTTCGGGGTCACGGACCACACGCAAAAGCTCTGCCTTGGGCTTGTGTTCATTGCATCCCACGCAACGACGCATGGGAATCTTTTTTATCTTTTTTTCCATTGTAATCAGTCTTCGTAATCGCTGGACTTAATGTCAATCTTGCAACCGGTGAGACGTGCCGCAAGACGTGCGTTTTGTCCTTCCTTACCGATAGCCAGGGAGAGTTGGTCGGGAGCAACGCGAACACGGCAAGCTCTCTCACCCGTCATCGTTACAGAGATAACTTCGGCGGGAGCGAGTGCGTTTGCAACGTAATCCTCAATTCTCTCGTCGTAGTGAACGATATCAATCTTCTCGCCGCAAAGCTCATTGATGATACTGTTCAGGCGAACGCCCTTGTTACCGATACAAGCACCTACGGGCTCAACGTCCTCGTCGCGGGAGTAAACGGAAATCTTGGTGCGGGATCCTGCCTCGCGGGCTACACCCTTAACAATAACGATACCGTCGGCGATTTCGGGGATTTCCAACTCAAACAGGCGGCGAACCAAGCCTGCGTGTGCGCGAGAAAGCGTTACAACAGGGCCGCGAGCCTCTTTGTTGACTTCCATAACGAAAACCTTGATTTTGTCGCCTACCATAAATTCCTCACCGGGAATCTGCTCGGAACGAAGGAGAACCGCACGGCTGGTGTCGGTTTCGAGAAGAACGTTACCGGTTTCGCGGTCAACCTTGCTGACAGTTGCGGTAATGATTTCCTCGTGCTTGTTTTCATAGGCCTCTTGCATAGCAAGACGCTCACCCTCACGAATGCCCTGAATGATAACCGACTTTGCGGCAGCGGCACTCAAGCGACGGAAGTTCTTGGTTTTGACCTCGGTTTCAACAACCATGCCCAGCTTATATTTTTTGGCAATGCACTTTGCGTCAGTCAAAGAGATTTGTGTTTCGGGGTTTTCAACCACCTCAACAACTTCTTTTTGCTGATACACTCTGACGTCCTTTTTGTTGGGATCGATCAAAATACGAACGTTGGTATTGTTGCCATATTCCTTTTTGTATGCGGAAATAAGAGCAGCCTCGATTTTTTCAATCATATACGCTGCAGGAACGCCTCTTTCCTTCTCCAACAAATCAAGGGCAGTAAAAAATTCAGTATTCATTGCTTTGCAATCCTTTCTCTATCTATATGCCGTTTGACGCTCGGTCAATCAAATTGAAAACGCGTTTTAAGCGATGCGATGGAAGCTCGGGGGAAAGCGATGGGCTCTTCCTTACCTTCCACTGCAAGCAGTACCTCACCTGCATCGTTGAGTCCTGCAAGCTTGCCAAGATAGCTCTTGGCACCGTTCATAGGAGCATAGAGGCGAACCTCAACGTCCCAATCCTCGCAAGCCTCAATCTGCCAATCCTCTTTGAGCTCTCTCTCAATGCCGGGAGAGGAAACCTCAAGATGATAAGCCTCGTCGATGGGATCGGCCTCGTCCAGAAGCGGATCGATGGCGCGATGCATTTTTTCGCAATCGTCGATGGTGATGCCTTCTTCGCTGTCAATGGTAATGCGCAAATACATATCCGCACCGACCTTGACGTATTCAACGTCCCAAAGGACGTATCCAAGCTCCTCGGCAAGCGGCTCTGCAATCATGCGGACCGCACCGACAACACCTTTTGCGTTCTTTTTCATTTTCTTATCCTCTTTTTTAAAAAAATCCAAAAATTAAGAGCGGGTCTTGCGTGACCCACTCTCCATACTCATTATTCTACCGTATGTAGTATATCACATTTTTGAGCCCTTTGCAACCCTTTTTGCAAAAAAATTCTACCTTTTATTAAGTTTTTTTAATAAAATAAGGCAAAAACGTGTGCCGTTGCGCTTTCTTTGTGCAATTTTGCCCGTATTCGACACCGCTCGACGAGGAGCGGCATATCCTGATAACAAAAGCTCCACACGCCAGAATATTCCACCCGAAAACTTTTTTGGATGGCGTTTAAGCCCCCGACCTTGTTGGAAACAATAGTATCAACAAAGCCCGACGAGGAGCAAACAAAAGAAAGGAAGCGTGACAATGAGTGTCAAACGCGGAGATATTTATTATGCAGATCTGAGCCCCGTAATAGGCTCGGAGCAAGGGGGATTGCGCCCCGTACTGATTGTGCAAAACGACATTGGCAACCGATACAGCCCCACCGTCATAGCGGCGGCGATTACTTCACGAATGAGCAAAGCAAAGCTCCCCACACACATCGATATTTATGCAGGCGAAGTCGGACTCACCAAGGATTCGGTCATTCTGCTTGAGCAGATACGTACACTGGATAAGCGACGCCTAAAAGAGAAGATGGGACATCTTGACGACGAGGTGATGAACCACGTCAACACGGCAATCGCCATCAGCTTTGGGCTCGGCACGCCCGAAGAGGACCTCGCGGCTCGCGCGATGATGCAACAGATCAGCTATACCCCTCACCCTACCACAACAATTCCTGCGGCAAGTGCAACCACTACCAATCAACCTGCGGCAGCAGTGAACGAGCAGCCCACGGTGCAAGGGTGATCCAAACCTCTTAATTTGTCATTTAGAGCATAGCACAGAAAAAAGCGAATAAACCGGCAACCTGTCATCCTGAGGTTAACAAAGATTACCGCGCCCGTGCAAAAGATGCACGGACGCGGTTCTGTTTTACTCTGCCTTGTAAGGCTCCATATTCACAGTCTCTTTTTCGTAGAGGGGTACATATTTGTCTTGGTAGTAGTTCTCGTGAGCGATAGTCGCGTCACCGCTCGGCTCACAGGTGATAACGGTGCATCCGCGATGATAGCCTTGCTTATCAATACCGCTGTATGCTAAATAGTCGATGCTGTATCCATAGGAAAGACGAATACCCTTGTATTCAAGCACAAAGTTGTTTAGGTGGTCGTGACCGTAGAAAAGCGCCTTTGTGCTTCCCTTCTCCAAAACCGTTTCAAAAAGCGCTACGTCGGTTCGAGAGCAATAAACAACCTCGTCGGTCTCACCATCAAAGCCGCGAACATAGGTAACGTTCTCAGTATTTTGACGATTATTCGCTACGTATTCGTCGTATGCCGCCTTGACCTCGGTAAGCGGAATGTGCATAAACATCAGGCTCTTGGGTTCGAGCAGGTCGGCATACTCGGTTTTTTGCTCGTCGGAAAGAGTAGCATATACGGCAGCATTTACTGCCTTGTGTGCCTCAATTTTGTTCGCATACCACGCGATCTGATCTTCCTTAACGTAATCATAATCCCACAAAATGCCCAAAGGGTCCTTGTCGGTATAGGAATGCGTGTCGATCATATAAAAACTTTGGGTAATCAATCCTGCCGTATTTTTGACGTTGATGACGTGGTTGCCCTCGCCCGAAAGGTCACCGTCCGGAATAAACAAACAGTGCTCCAAGGCTTCGTCATCGTACATCTTGCTCACCGTGGCACGGTTATAGTAGTTGTAAGCCTCGGAGTCGTGGTTGCCGAAAACGATCGTCCACGGAATACCAAGACGCTCCATCAGGCGCATAAACATACGGTGTGCGATAGCGTTGTTGATGGTTCCGCTGATGTAAGGAACGGCAAAGGAAACGTCTCCCGTAACGATAATGAGGTCGGGCTTCTCTTCCGTTACCATAGCCGCGATGGCGTTAATGGTCATTTTATCCTCTTTGCGAGATAGGAAGCCTCCACCCAAGTGTACGTCGGTCAGCTGCATCACGCGAAATTCGCGGTCGGTTGTAAAACAATATTCGCCATCCTCAAAAGTAGGTGTGAGAGGTTCTTCAACCGCAACTGCGGCAAAGGTGTCGATGTACTTGTTCATCTGCTTCTCGCCAATTTGATTAACTACTGCAAAAATGCCGAAGATGAGTGCCAAAGATGCCAAAATAATACCTGTGATAATAAGTGCTTTTTTCATGCTTTCTCCTTTTTCGTGTATTTGATGTTTCTCTCTTTACCATTATTTATTCTGTTTGTGTTTTCTGCTTTCAGTATATCATAAAATGCCCAATTTGTCAACAAGTGGAGTATGCATCTCCCTTTGTGTCGAAAAAACTTGACAATACCGTAAAAATGTGGTATGATAAAGCTACGGAGATGCACAACAAGCGACATTCTCCCCCTAACATGACAACGAAAGGAAATTGAAAACTATGTCTGTTCAGTTTGCAAAAGACGAAAAAGTAATTAAATCATTTGACTATGCTACCGTTGGCTACAACAAAAGAAAAGGTCAATACGACACATTTAAGAGCTTGATCGTTACCAACAAGCGCGTAATTCACGAGTCAGTAAGCGATAAGCACAACAACGAGATCATCCTTCGTCAAGAGATGCCCGTTGCCGATGCAAAATACGTAAAAACCACTATGGGTAAGACCTCGAACCCCGCATACCTGTTGCAGGCACTCCTGTTTGCCATTATCGCGGCAGCGGCAATTTTCGTTTCCACCCTCGATTTTGCAGAAAAGTTTTACGTAGCATTCCTGGTTCTTGCTGCCCCCTTTGCAATTCTCACCTTTGTGAAATTGGCTGCATACTTCTCCAGCCGCTCCAATATAGTCAGCTTCTCTATCTTTACCGACCACGTTGTAACCCCTGTTATCTGCACCGCGGCAGTGGAAACCGAAAACAAGGAAACCGAAGGTAAGAAAAACACCAAGAAAGACCCCGCTCTTGAAATTCGCGTAAACGCAGATGTTGCACGCGAGATTGCTGACGGACTTGGCGCAGCCATTCTTGATGCTATCAATTACAAGGAAGAAGCTCCCGCCCAAGAAGTTGAGGAAGCTATCCCCGCATTTGCAACCGTAGAAACCGAAAAAACTCCTGTTGATGCAATCGAAACTGAAGTTGAAGAAGAGGTAGCGGTTGAAGAGGAAAACGATTTACAATAATTGCTTACGCAAAAAAGCACTGCAGATGCAGTGCTTTTTTGTTCTGTTAAGATACAGACGGTACAAGTATTGTTACGTCGCCGTAGATAAAATCAATGGTTCGTGTATAATGAAACTGCGACCCTTCATTCTCCACGAGAGAATAGGATTCATATTTTGTAATCATCCCATCCTGAATTGTGATACGAATATACGCCTCCGGGTGATCCGGGTGCCGAAAGGTAACAAAGCCGTCCTCATATGAAAATTCATACGCTAAAAGTTCTTGACGCATTGCCTTTGCATTCCCGGCAAGCGACATCATATATGCAAGACATTCATTTGAAAATACAAACTCTTCCTTTTTCCAATCCCCGGTAGATGGATGTTGGGTTATTTCGTAGTATTTGTCTCCCTCTTTTGCAAAGTAGATAGTAAAATTTTCGATTCCATCGTAAACCTTGATGACGTTAAAATCCATTTCCATAAGAGATTCGCCCTTGTAAACTTCTTTTCCGTCCAATGTTTTCATCACTTCGGTTGTTTTACAGCTGCATTCTTTGTTAGAAAAAGGAAGATACGCATCCCATTTTTCAAGTGCGCTTAAAAAATCATTCTTGCTCAACTCGGGAGTACCGGAAGGATCATCCGAAGGCGTGGTTGTTTCCGTGTTGGAATTTGTAGCGGATTCTGCGGTGCTTTCCTCGGGAACATTATTTGTTACGTTACCGAAACTGGGAAGTAAATCACAACTACTAAACAGACACGTCAGCATCAGCACGGCGATGATCAATAAGGCAGATAATTTTTTCATTGCTTTTCTCCTTTGCATTGTTGTCGATGAGATTTGTCAGAAAATTCTTTCCGTTCTATATCATACTCCAAAAGTTACCAAAATGCAATAGAATTAAGGATTTGTTTACAAAAAGGCTTCGTGTGCCCTTTCCTTCACTCCGGAAGAACATACAGGATTTTGAACCAAGCCTCGACTGTAAACAATCGAGGCGCAAATTTGCTATGCAAATTCGCCGCGGGCGCGCTCTGCGCGCACACGGTTTCTCAAAGCCAAATGCTCCACCAAACAAGCAAGGGGTGCCGTTTGGCACCCCTTTTGCTGATCGCTGAATGTACGGGATTCTGAACCAAGCCTCGACTGTAAACAATCGAGGCGCAAATTTGCTATGCAAATTCGCCGCGGGCGCGCTCTGCGCGCACACGGTTTCTCAAAGCCAAATGCTCCACCAAACAAGCAAGGGGTGCCGTTTGGCACCCCTTTT
>JAZQKM010000141.1:0-4338 GCA_045542155.1 Eubacteriales bacterium | reverse complement strand
CTGGCAAGAAGCAGGCGCGTTCGCTGTTGCACACAACGTACCTCATATCGCATTTGAAATGCACCCCGGCTTCTGTGTTTACAACCCCGAAACGCTCCTCAAGCTCCGTGCCGCTGTTGGCCCCGTGATCGGTGCAAACTTTGACCCCTCTCACCTCGTTTGGCAAGGTATGGATCCCGTTGCAGCCATCCGCGAGCTTGCAGGTGCTATCTATCACGTTCACGCAAAGGATACCAAGATCGACAAATACAACACCGCAAAGAACGGTGTTCTTGATACCAAGCACTACGGCGACGAGCTCCACCGCGCGTGGATATTCCGCACCGTTGGCTACGGCAACAACGAGACCTACTGGCGTGATCTCGTTTCCAATCTCCGCCTCTGCGGATATGACCGCGTCCTCTCCATCGAGCACGAGGATAGCGTTATGAGCATTGACGAAGGTCTGCGCAAAGCCGTTTCCTTCCTCAAGGACATCATCATCGAAGAAGAAAAGCCCACCACTATGTCTTGGGCTTAAGAGCGTTTTAAGAATGATTGCGGGGGAACTTTTTTCGCTGAAAAAAGTCCCCCCGCACCCCTTCAAAAAAGCACTCTCAAAAAAACAGCAAAGGGATAGCGTAAATTGCTATCCCTTTCTCTGCGTTTTGTAGAGAATGTCACTCTCAGAGCCATGGAAATTTTTTATTGGTTTTCGCTTGGTGATCCGATGGAGTAGGTTTCGTTCACCAACATTTCAAAGCGACCGAGTTTATCATTGGCATCGGGGAAAAACAGATTGAACTGCCGTGTTACATCAACGATTCTTCCGTCACTCAAAGTGTATTGGCTGGTTTCCGTATATCTCAGCTCACAGTTATAGTTGGGTTTTGGTGAGCTTTCGGATGACAGCTCGTAATTGAACAATTGAAGCCTTGAGCCTTCACCGTCATACAGAGTCAGCGTTCCGGGGCAATCTTCGTCCCAAGCAAAATTGCTTTCTAAGTCTAAATCAATTCCGAATTTTTGCAAAACCGTAGCAAGTGTGTCGTCAAAAACAACCCCAAAAGGCAGATCCAGTCCGCCTAATTTCACCGTTGTATAAAGGCGGTTGGAATAATTCGCTATCCCGCTTTTGTCGTCAGCCGAATAATCGTTATAAAAGCCAAGCAATTTTCCTGTTGCTTGCCAACCGCCACCCATTGGGCCGTCGTAGTGACAACCGGCCGGAAACTCATCGATATTATAACTATATTTTTCTACCTGGGAAATAAACTCACCCTGCGATAGGGACGGGACAAATTTGTACTCATCGAAATATGCAGCCAACTGATCGCAAGAATCGGAACTGAACGGAGCCGTCTGTGGAGTGGTATTGACATCGGTCAAATCGGTATCGGATACATCGGTACTCGATGTATCGGTATCGAACACATCGTTTTTGATATCATTGATTATCTGTGCCAGATCGCATCCGACCAATCCCAAAACGCAAGCCATCACCAAAACCAATGCTAACAATTTTTTCATAGAAAAGCCCTCCTTTGTCAAATTGAATTTTTATGATTAGATATCTAACCGCTTCCATTATAGCATAAAAGGAATAGCATGTCAATAGGGCTTCATTTTCACCCCTCTATCAAGAAAACACTCACAAAATAGCAAAAGGGATAGCGTATAATTGCTATCCCTTTGTGTTCATTTGAGGCAAACTACTTTCTGAGCGAGTAGGGTTAGTGGTCCCTAATCGCTTGCGAGAGCAAAAGCGACCTTTACGGTCGCGTTTTCCGTCTGTTTGCAAATCAAGAACTCTCTTTTTCACCTTTTGTTAGAAAATTCTTGAAGGGGTGTGGGGGAACTTCTTATAAGAAGTTCCCCCACAAATCCCTATTCATCAAATACCACAGTAATCACACGTGTAATAATCGACTTAACGAGAACACCATCGGCGTTGGGATATTTGAAATCGGAATAGATCCACAGAGCGTGGGTTTCATCGAGGGCAAGCAGGTCGGTATAGTAGCACGAGGTATCATTCTCGCCCGAGTAAAGATCAAAGGTTTGCGCGGGTTGCCAAGTCTTGCCCGAGGGATCGGATGTTGCGCGGATACGCATATAGGGGCGACCGTAGGTTGCGATGGACACACCGCAATCGAGCGTTACCATTTGCGGCAGAACGCCGATCTCATCAAACTGCTTTACCGTGCTCCACGACTGACATTTGTCGGTGGAAAATGCTCGGTAACAGGGCGCGTTTCCACCGCTGCGCATCAGCATCATAATAGAACCGTCCGGCATTACGTTGAGGCAAGGCTCGCATAAGCCTTCCGGACCTTTGATTTTCACAGACATCAGCTGCGAGAGGAAATTCCACGTGCGTCCATTATCCTCGGAAGAAAAAACATAGGTGGAGTAGTATTTGCAAAAATCGCTAACAGCGGATTTTTGCTCGGTAGCATAGGAGTTAAAGCCGTAGAAATACATAGCCAAATACATAACACCGTCAATGATTATGATGCTATCCTGACTCAAAGCAAACATCTGCGTCATTGGATAAATTTTTCCGCCGGGGAATTCTGTAAGTGCGGCTTGCGGCCAGTTGATGGTGCACTCAAACTCCTCGGTGGTATCGGTTGTGGGATCGTATTCACTTCCCCACACGGTGGTATCCTCGTTCTTTGGCATACCCTCGGCAAAGAAAAGCTTATAGGTGCCGCCATTGTTGTTCCAAGTAAAGCCGGGCTCATATGCATTTTGCCAAGTAGCAGCGTGTGCATTAGAACGTCGAAAGCCTGCAAAATACTTACCGTTGCTCATTTGGAACTTATTGGGAGTGGAACAAAGAGAAGCATCGTCGCTCCAAGTCAGTCCACCATCGGTAGAGACTTTTTTTCTAACCGTGTTTACGTAATCGTCAATGGTATCACTCGTATAATTCCAAGTGGCAAGGATGTTACCGTCGAGCGTGTAAGAAAGCCCCGGGAACTGATTATGTCCCCACTTGTTGTCTCCAACAGCCCCCTGCGTTACCACAACGGGCTCACCGATTTCAAGGTGGAACTCCTTGAGCTTTTCGGGTTCGGGCGTGGTGGTTTCTTTCGGCGTTGTATTCTCGGGAGTAGTCTCCTCGGGTGTGGTAATGGCGGGCGGTTCATTTCCACCGGCACATCCAGGCAAAAGGCCGAGTAGGAGCCCCACTGCAAGTAAAACAGAAATCTTTTTCATTATTTTCCCTCTTTCAAAACACGCAAACGGGTTGCGCTTGATACTTACAGTATAGCACGTCATGCAAAATTTGTCTATGGTATTATGTGCTTTCTATATGTCATAATGTAACTTTTATTTGGGGCTGTCTCCCTTAGCGCAGAACAAAAGCCACGCGAATATAACAACCCCAATTTCATCAAGTTTTGTAGCAATTTGCTATAAATGTTGAAATCCGTCGAGAAAAAACCGACGGATTTCTTCCTTTTTATGTGGCTTTTTAGTAAAAACTCATCTTAAACTGCACGGTTTGTGTTTTGCCGGGCAGGATATGAAACATATCGTGACGGGTGTTGATATCTTCCATCTCCCCGTCATATCCGGGAAGCCCGCACCAAGGCTCAATGCACACAAAAGGTGCCTCGCACGTCGAGGGATGCCAAATGCCAAGATACGGCATATCGGGGTATTCCAGCGTGACAGCGCGCTCACTTTTGTTTGATTTGAGAGTTACGGTACTATCCATACGGGATAGGAAAATACCGTCAATTTCAAACAACTTATGAGAAAGCGGCAGAATATTCCCTGCTTTTAGTGGATAGGCATACTTTTTGCCCGTAAAAAGACCGCGAGGGGAAATTTCAATTTGATCGGGACTGCAGGGCTTGCCGAATTCGAGGTAGTAGTCCTCGAAAATCCCTTCGCCGCCGAGTGGCACGTTAAAGCCCGGGTGACCGCCTACGGTCGCGGGCAGAACAACCTTGCCCGTATTTTCAATTTCAAAACGCGTGGCCACACTCTCGCCCTCTAGGATATGCCAAATTTTGAGCGCAAAATCGAAGGGGTATATCTTTTTTGTTTCCTCTGTTGCTTCGACGCGAAAACAGATAGCGGTGTCGCTGACACATTCCAACGCCAAGGGCGCTTTGCGGATAAAGCCGTGGCAAGGAATTTCGTATGTCGTGCCGCCACAGGTGTACTTGGCTTCAAAAAATCTGCCGCACACAGGGAAAAGCAGGGGCGCGTGAGAGGACCAAAAGGCAGGGTCTCCCACCCAGATGTATTCACAGTCTCCGCGCTTGACCGAGTGGATTTCCGCGCCGATGTCGCTGACCTTGACGGTTAAAATATCATTTTGTAAGGTGTAAAGCATTG
>JAZQKM010000140.1:0-9620 GCA_045542155.1 Eubacteriales bacterium | reverse complement strand
ATCACGCTTGAAGATATGTACGAGCCTTACTTGATGCAAATTGGATTCCTCTCTCGCACCCCTCGCGGCAGATGCGTAACGCATTTGGCGTACTCGCACTTGGGGCTTCAATCGCCCACCGAACAAATAAAATTGTTTGATGAAAATGAATAGAAAAAACGCGTCTGTGCAAAATTGCACAGACGCTTTATTTATATATCGTTTCTGCAAACGTCCTCGTATGTTTCGCGCTTGACGGCGATGTAGCTTTTTGCGAAGAATTACACCTCATCCGTCAGCCGACAAGCGGCTGCCACCTTCCCCCACTGGGGAAGGCTTTTTGCTATAAGCCAAAGTTTTTAGCATAGACATTTAGTTTCTCAGTATCTATTGATTTTCAATTTATAAACACTGAATCTTTTTGCAAACTCTAAAAGCAAATATCCCGATAGACAAGAAATCTATCAGGATATTTTTCATACCTTATTCTAATAACTTTTGTGAGCATTCTGCTACTATAAGAAAAGTACCAAGTATAGTAAGCCTTCCCCAGCGGGGGAAGGTGGCAGCCGAAGGCTGACGGATGAGGTGTCCCTATGGCAGAACTTACTTCTTAAATATCGTTTCTGCAAACGTCCTCGTATGTTTCGCGCTTGACGGCGATGTAGCTTTCGCCGTCCTTAAGCATTACCACAGGAGGTTTCGGGATGCGGTTGTAATTGGACGACATCGCGTAGTTATACGCTCCCGTTGTCAAGACAGCCAAAATGTCGCCGCGCGTAGTGTTGGCAGGCAAGGTGACGTTCTCTTGGAGAATGTCGCCGCTCTCACAACAACGTCCCACCACCGAGCATTTGAAAGGCTTACTTTCATCGTTTGCACGATTGGCAAGCAGGACGGTATAAGGTGAGCCATAAAGTGCGTAGCGCGGATTATCAGTCATGCCGCCATCCACCGAGACGTAGTTTTTGTATCCGGGAATTTGCTTTACCGTTCCAACAGTATAAAGTGTCATTCCCGCATCGGCAACGATGCTTCTGCCGGGTTCGAGACGAATGGCAGGCATCGGATAACCGAGCGCCTTACATTGCGCTGTGACTGCTTCGCCTACGGCAAGAATGTTGGCGCGAATATCAATTTCGGGGTGCTCGTCGAGATAACGCACACCGTATCCACCGCCGAGGTCAAGCTCGTCGATGATAAAATCGTATTTTTGGCGCATTTGGTTGGCAAAATCGAGCATTATCGCCGCCGCGCGCAAAAAGGTATCGGAATCGAACACCTGTGAGCCGATGTGACAATGGTAGCCCGAAAGCTTGATGTGAGAAAGAGAAAGTGCGTATGCGGTAATCTCGTCGGCTTGTCCTGTCTCGATGGCAGAGCCGAATTTGGAGTCGACCTTGCCCGTGTTGACTGCCGCATAGGTATGGGTATCAATACCGGGTGTAAGGCGAAGCAAAATCTTTTGCGTGATGCCGCGCTTGGATGCAAAATATTCGATGGCATCAAGCTCCTCGCGGTTATCGACTACAAAGTAGCCAATGCCGTTCTCCATTGCGTAGTCAATATCGGCATCTGTTTTATTGTTGCTATGGAAGTATGCACGCTCCATCGGAAAGCCGACAGAAACCGCTGTGCAGATTTCTCCCGAGGAAACGACGTCAACACCCATTCCCTCTTCCTTCATAATGCGATAGATCTGCTTAAAGGATGCCGCCTTGCTCGCATAGAGCGGCAAGGAGCTTGTACCAAAAGCTTCCTTCATAGCACTCATATAGGTGCGGCAACACTCGCGGATGCGTTCCTCGTCCATAAGGTACAGAGGTGTGCCGTACTGTTTTGCTAATTCTGTTGTATCTTGACCGCCAAGGCAAAGATGTCCTTTTTCGTTGACGGTTAGATTGTTACAAATCATTGTTTTTTCCTCGTTTTTGTTAAAATGAAGATTAGTTATCGGCAATCATGCGCTCCATATCATAGAGCCCAGCAGGCTTTCCGCAAAGATAGTCGGCGGCGGCAAGTGCACCTTCTGCAAAGAGTGCGCGACTGTGCGCCTCGTGTTTGAGGGTGATGGTTTGGGTATCGGTGCCAACGATGACCTCGTGCTCACCGATGATGTTACCCATACGAATGGCGTGGATGCCAATCTCCTCACGCTCTCTCTTAGCTTGTCCGCCGCGCCCGAAGATGAACTTCGCACTCTTGCGAACCTCTTTGATAGCATTCGCCAAAAGAAGTGCTGTCCCGCTGGGAGCGTCGAGTTTGCGGTTGTGATGCTTTTCGATAATTTCAATGTCCGCATCGGGAAAAGCCTTTGCCGCGGTTTTTGCAAGCTCAACAAGCAGTGCGATGCCAAGCGACATATTGGCACTGTGGAACACAGGGATCTCTTTTGCAGCTTCCAAAATAATGTTCTTCTCCTCATCGGTGTGCCCTGTTGTGGCAATTACGACGGGGATATTGTTCTCTTTTGCAAAGTTCAGGAGCGCTTCGGTTGCCGTATGGTGCGAGAAATCGATGATACAGTCGATATTCCCTTTTACCGCACTCCATTCGGTATAGGTGGGAAACTCACGGGTATCTACGGGAAGTACGTCAAAACCTGCTACAACAGTTGCACCGCGTACGCCGTCAAGTGCAAGCTTTGCCACTTCTCTACCCATTCGTCCGCCAACACCGCAAATCAGAATATTCATTCTTTTACAGTTCCTTTCCTCAAATCAAGCCTTCTTTACGCATCAGAGCGTAGAGTTTTTCGGCATTTTGGGGCTCCATAGGTGTCAGAGGCAAACGCAGGCTGTTCTCGCCAAAGCCCATAGCCGCCATTGCCGCCTTTACGGGAATGGGGTTGACCTCGCAGAAGAGTGCGTTTACGAGTTCGAGTAAGTCAAGCTGCATCTTGGCGCTTCCCGCAACGTCGCCTGCGAAGAACTTGTGGCACATTTGGCTTGTTGCCTTGGGCATCAGATTCGAGAGAACCGAGATAACACCCTTGCCGCCAAGAGAAAGAACGGGAACGATTTGATCGTCATTACCCGAGTAAATATCCATTTTGCCGCGAACAAGCGATGCAAGCTCTGCAATTTGCGAAATGTTGCCGCTTGCCTCTTTGATAGCAACAATATTTGGATGATCTGCCAAAGCCGCTGCACTTGCGGGAAGCAGATTACAACCCGTACGGGAAGGTACGTTATAAAGGATGCAAGGCTTGGTGCTGGCATCTGCTACCACCTCAAATGACTTAATAAGCCCCTTTTGCGTGGCTTTATTATAGTAAGGGGTTACGAGCAACATAGCATCGGCACCGACCTCGCAAGCAAACTTGGTCAAGTCAATGGCATATGCAGTATCGTTAGAACCCGTACCTGCAATAACGGGAACGCGACCGTTTACCTTTTTTACTGCGTATTCGATAACCGCGCGGTGCTCTTCATCGGTAAGAGTAGAGCCTTCACCCGTGGTTCCGCAAGCAACGATAGCATCAATGCCTTCGGCAATCTGCCACTCGATAAGTCTGCCAAATTGCTCGTAGTCGACCTCATTGTTCTTAAAAGGAGTAACGATGGCGGTAGCCGCACCGGTAAAAATTGTTTGCTTCATAGTGTATATGTCCTTTCGATTATGATTCTGTTTGATAAAAGGGATATGTGGTTTTGTCTGCCTCGGTAATTTCCCTCATTACGCGGCAAGGCACACCTACTGCGACCACGTTTGCGGGAATGGCTTTTGTAACAACGCTCCCCGCACCAATAACGGTATTATCACCAATTTCGACACCTGCAAGAATAACGGAATTTGCTCCGATCCAAACGTTATTGCCGATTTTGATGGGCTTGGCGATTTCAACGCCTGCTTTTCGCATTTCGGGATCGATCGCGTGCTCGGCAGTGGTAAACGTGCAGTTGGGACCAATGAAAACGTGGTCACCAAAGCAAACGCCTGCGCCGTCTTGAATGACAAGGTTATGATTGGCATAAAAGAAATCGCCCACCTCAATATTATAACCATAGTCGCACCAAAACGGCGGAACAAGAATAACTTCTCTACCCATTTTGCCAAGCAAACCTGTAAGAATAGCGGTCAGCTCTTCTTTGTCATTGGGTGAGAGCTGATTGTAACGATAGCATTTATCCTTGCCTATGCGAATTTGCGCCTCGTATGCAGGGTTATAGCACCCTTGGAAAAAGCAGTTAATAGGAACGATTGGTTTTTCGCTCATAAAAAAACTCCTTTTATGAAATAAAGCTTTTCTTTCAATTTGAAAGGCAGGAGCGCGCTAAAGAGCGTACCCCTGCCCACAAAAACCGCCTAATGGCAGTACGATGACGGGAATTGGATAGCTCTCCGCATTTCTGCGACAGCACAACGGATATTTTCCGCAATGCCAGGGACAAACGCGCGCAAGGTCGCCCTTCGGCACCCAAGCCCTTCTCCGTCGCAACGCCTGCGCAGGCTTTTACACGTCGGATACTCATCTTGAGGTGCGCCTCTATCATTTGAAGTCATTATAGCATAAGAAAAAAGATTTGTCAATGCTTTTTTCCTATTTATTTTAGAATATCAGTTATAAATGGGAAACTTTTCACAAAGAGCCATAACCTCGGCGGTTACACGCTCGCGGTTGCCCTCAAAATCGGTGGCGATATCTTTGAGCCAACCTGCAATCTTGAGCATTTCCTCTTCCCCAAATCCACGGGAAGTGACTGCGGGAGTACCCACGCGGATGCCGCTGGTAACAAAAGGCGTTTCGGGATCATTCGGAATCGCGTTTTTATTGACGGTGATGTGTACTTCGTCAAGACGCTTTTCCATCTCCTTGCCTGTAATGCCAAAGGGACGAAGGTCGATGAGCATCAAGTGGTTATCGGTGTCACCCGAAACAATGCGGAAGCCTTCATCG
The DNA here is from genome assembly GCA_045542155.1 of Eubacteriales bacterium. Lineage (GTDB taxonomy): Bacteria > Bacillota > Clostridia > Oscillospirales > CAG-272 > UMGS1865. The sequence continues at coordinate 4,741 of JAZQKM010000140.1, read as the reverse complement.
GTCAGTGCCTTGCAGAGCACCTTTGCGTTTTTAACGATTTGCTTTTGGTATTCCTTGAATTCGTCGGTCATTGCTTCTCCAAAAGCAACTGCTTTTGCGGCGATGATATGCATCAAGGGACCACCCTGCGTACCGGGGAAAATTGCCTTGTCTATCTGCTTTGCATATTTCTCGCGGCAAAGGATCAAGCCACCTCTGGGACCGCGCAGCGTTTTATGGGTTGTGGTTGTAACAACGTCGGCATAAGGAACGGGACTTGGATGAAGCCCTGCGGCAACCAAGCCTGCGATGTGTGCCATATCAACCATATAAATTGCGCCTACCTCATCGGCGATTTCGCGAATTTTTGCAAAATCGATGGTGCGAGAGTAAGCACTTGCACCTGCTACGATGAGCTTGGGCTTACATTCGAGCGCGATACGGCGAATTTCGTCATAATCAAGCATTTCGGTATCATCATTGAGGCTATACGGAACGATGTTGAAATACTTGCCCGAAATGTTAACGGGAGAACCGTGGGAAAGATGTCCGCCGTGTGCCAAGTTCAAGCCCATAACAGTATCACCTGGGTTGAGAAATGCAAAGAAAACCGCAAGGTTCGCCGATGCACCGCAGTGGGGCTGTACGTTTGCGTGCTCTGCGCCAAAGAGCTTCTTTGCTCTCTCGCGTGCAATATCCTCTACAATATCAACGTATTGGCATCCGCCGTAATAACGCTTACCGGGAAAACCTTCGGCATATTTATTGGTCAAAACCGTTCCTGCTGCCAAAAGAACAGCCTTGGAAACAATGTTTTCGGATGCAATCAGTTCGATGTTGTGGCGTTGACGGCTCAATTCCAAGTCACACGCATCAAACACCTCTTTGTCGTAGTTTGCGAGTTCATCAAAAAAGTTCATTTTTTCTCTCCTTTCGGGTTGCTGTTATAAAAACAGATTAGAATAAGTATACCAAAAAAATATTGCCTTGTCAAGTAAAATCGACTTGAAAGGCAATATTTTATATGGCAATATTTTTCCAACCGTCCTTGGTCATTGTCAAAACCGAGCCAATGCCGCTCGCTTTGAGAATTTGCAATGCCTTATCAAAGCCGTAGGTAAGATAATTCTTGTTGTGCGCATCGGAAGAAAGAACAACGTTCCCTCTCTTTTCGGCAATACGGCGCAAAAAGATGGGTGCGGGATACGGGGTTGTGCGATATCCGCGTGCCATTGCTCCCGTATTGACCTCTAAAATGATGTCTTTTTCAAGAAGTGCATCAAGGGCTTCCAGCCCTGCTTTGATATAGCGCGGGTCGCTCGTGTCGAAAATAGAGGCTCGCTCGTCAAACTTGGTTAAAAGGTCAAAATGGCCGACAATATCGCATTGCGTATCCGCTTCTACCCTTGCAACTGCTTCAAAATAGGCTCTTGCATAGGCAATCGGGTCTCCGCCGCAATGCTTTTTTATCGCATTCACTGTATCCTGTGCCGACAAATCAACGGGGCAAAATTCCCCATTCAGATACAGATAATGCACCGAACCGATAACGTAATCGTAAACTTCGGCGGGAATTCCGCTGAAGGAATCCTGCTCGATGCCGCACAAAATCTTGATGCGCGCATCATAGACGCTCTTCAAGCGTTCAATCTCACGTCGGTAAGCCTCTTGCTGCTCGGGAGATGGCATACCGAACACAGTAGGGTGAGAATGAAAAGAGTGCTCCGAAAAGCCCAACACCTCCATTCCGGCGTCAATCGCAGACAAAACGACCTCTTCTGCCGTGTGTTTTCCGTCGGCAAAGCGGGTGTGTGTATGCAAGTTGCTTTTTGTAAGGAGTTGCAGATTCATTCGAAGCACCTCATTTGAGAACTATTTTATCCAAGAGCTTTGGCAATGCTTTCGCGCACGTGTGCGGAAAGCGCGCTCAGCTTGGAACTTTGTACGGTTTCTTTATCGATGACCTCAATCACCTCAAGCTCTACCTTGGTGGATCTGAGGATCATACGCTTGGCAATTTGGTTGGTTCCCTTTGTGGTAACGACTACAACGGGAGCTTGCGCACGTTTTGCAAGCAGGAATGCGCCCTCCTTGAATTCAAGGAGTCCTTCCCCCGTTTTATTTCGCGTCCCCTCTGGATAAATGCCCATAATCATTTGCTCGCTGACAACAAGCTCGGCAGCACGCTTAAGGGTACGCATCGCCTTCATTGCATTTTGGCGGTCAATCGCCAAAAAGCCCGCGTTGTGCGTGTAGGAGCCTGCTACGGGAATTTTGAAATTGGAAGGCTTGGAAATAAATGCGATCTTTCTTCCCTTCACTTTTGCCAAGGCGACTACAGGGTCAAAGTTGGAAATGTGATTGGAAACAAGCACAAAAGGCTCCTCGGGGAACTTTTCCATACCTTTAAAGTCGATTTTTACACGCAAGCAGGTCATCGCCCAATCGCAGACGAATTGAATGGCGCCGTAAAGATTGCGCGGTTTATCGATGGGCTTCTTGACGCTGGGTAAAAAGATGGTAGAAAACCACAAGGCGCAGAAAAAGAGCGCATTTAGAACAACATACATACCTATGCCAATGGGCAAAGCCCACAGCCAAAAGATTTGTGTGCCATACACGAGCAGAATACTGCCCAGTGCAGAAAGCACCATAAAAACATAGCAAAGCATAAAAGTGTGCCTTTCTTATACCGCGGCGGCTGCACACTCCTTTTTGTCTGCAGTCCTGCCGGTTTTTACTGTGTAGGATGTAACACCGAGAACGGTCTCACCGTCGATTTGGAGCGAGGTGGGACGGTCAAATTCAACGGTAACCTCATGTCCTTCTCGAATATCAACCATTTTGGTGTGCTTTACGTGCTCACCCTTAAAAATGGATGGAAAAACGATAAGTGTGGGAAGTGCACCTGCGCCATGCATAACACAACAGGATACCTTTCCTTCCGAATCAAAGCGGTCTTGCGCAGGAGTTACAAACATTCCTCCCCCATAGTATCTTCCCTTCATTGTGGGAGCGATCCATACCTTTTTGTATTCCTTCGTTACGCCGTCTACGGTTACCTTTGCATTTCTGGGCTTAAAGTGAAACAACAGACCCTTGATGGCAATGGCAGTATAATTGACGGGCTTATCGGATTTTTGCTTTTGAATATCGCCTACCTCGCAGCAGTAGCCATCAATACCGTAGCCAATACCGTTGATGAAGTAAGAGGTCTTGCCGTTAACGGTAACGGTGGGCAGATCCTCAATGTATTTGTTCAAAGGAATAAGCATAGTATCATCGTCTGCTACGTCTTTTTTGAAATCGTTTCCGCTACCCGATGCGAAATAGAAAAGATTTTTGGGAAGTGCCAAGCCATAGTTTGCGTTGACAAAGCGGTTAAGTGTACCGTCACCACCGGAAAGCACGACTGTATCATTTTCGAGATCGATGCTTGCCCAAAAATCGGCGTAGCTTTTGATGGAAGAAAGATCAACCATTTGAGCATCTTCCGGAACATGATTGCCCAACAATAGGCGGGAATATTCCAATCCTTGATTATTACCGGAAAGGGTGTTGTAAAGAATATAATACATAGTATGTCTCCTTTGCTTGGTGAGTTTGTGTGCTTTTTTGTCGAAAAAGCGCATCCTTGCAAGAATTATACCATTTTCATCATATTCGGTCAAGATTTAATCTTTGGGCAATTCAGGGCAAATGCACAAAAATTGTGCGTTCAATGTGATTATACTATATTTTGAAGGAAAAGTCAACAGTATTTTGTAATGAGATACGATAAAATGATAAAAACAAAAAAGCGGAGAGGTTTCCCTCTCCGCAAAGCTGTTTATCTTCTCTTTTGTGCAACTTCAACCAATGCCTCTGCAAGGAAGGCATCAACTGCCTTGGAGACCGTTTCGCCTGCGCGATTACGCACAGATACGGTTCCCTCTTCTACTTCCTTAGCACCAATGATGAGCATATACGGAACCTTTTGGAGCTGCGTATTGCGGATCTTGTAGCCGATGGTATTGGAAGAATCGTCGAGCTCTGCACGCAGACCTGCAGCAGAGAGCTTATCGCAAACCGACTTTGCATACTCGATATGCTCATCACCGATGGGCAGAATGCGGATCTGCTCGGGTGCGAGCCACAACGGGAATGCGCCTGCGTACTTCTCAATGAGAAGCGCGAGCGTTCTCTCGTAACATCCCAAGGACGTACGGTGGATGATATAAGGCGTTACAAGCTGGTTGTTGGAGTCAACGTATTCCATGCCGAACTTCTTTGCAAGCAGCATATCGATTTGGATGGTAACGATAGTATCTTCTTTGCCAAATACGTTCTTAATTTGAATGTCGAGCTTGGGGCCGTAGAAAGCGGCTTCGTCAATACCGATTTCGTAATTGATGCCGTTTTCATCAAGGAGCGTCTTCATAATGGATTGAGCCTCGTTCCATTGCTCGGGAGTACCCTCGTACTTATCGGTGCGAGCGGGATCCCATTGAGAAAAACGGAAGGAGCAATCTTCCCAAAGACCTACGGTCTCGAGAACGTGCTTTGCAAGTGTCAGGCAACCCTTGAATTCTTCTTCGAGCTGGTCGGGACGCAGAACGAGGTGACCCTCGGAAATGGTGAACTGACGAACGCGGATAAGACCGTGCATCTCACCCGAATCCTCATTGCGGAAGAGCGTGGAAGTCTCACCGAGACGCATGGGAAGGTCGCGGTAGGAGCGCTTTTTGTTGAGAAATACTTGATATTGGAAAGGACAGGTCAT
>JAZQKM010000139.1:0-5861 GCA_045542155.1 Eubacteriales bacterium | reverse complement strand
GATCCGACTTATGCAAAAGGCAAGGCAACCGCAACAAGTGATATTGATTTGTTTATCAACACCACCGTTACGGGTATACGCTTTTTTGGTTTGATTGAGGAGCTTCGCGAGGGATTGCATAAAAAAGTAGATGTGCTTGATCAACGTCAGATTGCCGAGAACTTTCCTCTCGCAAACGAAATTTTAAAGGACGGGATAAAGATTTATGGATAACATAAAAAATGACGCATATTATGTTAAAAAGATGCTCAAGGACATTTTCTTTATTTTGGATAACACAAAGGGCATCACTTTGGAACAACTCACCAACAACGAAATTTTATGTGATTCGGTCCTTTTTCGTTTGATACAAATTTCCGAGAACTCGGTAAAATTGACAGTGGAGTTCAAGGAGGAACACAAGGATATTCCGTGGCAAGCCATCAAGGGCATGCGGAACAGAATCGTTCATGAATACGGTGATGTTGAGTTCGATATCGTACACCAAACGATTACCGAGGATATTCCCGAGATTGGCGAAAAGCTTGAAGCTGTACTGTTATAAAATCAAGAAACAGAGGAAAAGGCAAATGAAAAAATTCTTATGCTCGCTAAGCAATGTTCTTTTGTCGGTTTTGTATATTCCCGTATCTCTCTACTGGGCGATATTCGGTGTTTTATTGATAGTTGCAATGGATCGTTTCCATATTGATTCTGTCGGAGAGGTAGTATTTTTGCTTTCGGCAGTGATTATGCTGCTGACACCGATCTTTGCGATTTTGGGAATTGTATTCTCCGTAGCACAACGCAAAAAAGAACGCTACGGAACCTCGTTGCTCGTGCAGCTTTTGCCTCTGACCACCATGGGGCTTTCCGTCCTCGTTTTGTATCTTTCCATGCTTTTGGGGGCTTGAAAGTAGACTTGCGGTTCCATAACAAAAAGGCACCCGTTTGGGTGCCTTTTGCTATGTAATTGAATTAACCAATATTGGGCAAGCTTGCTGCTGCGATGGACTGACCAACGCGGCGGCTGCTCTCGTCGGGCAGGTGGATGGTGATCTTTTCTGCCAACTCGGGGAACTCGAGTGCGAGAACCTTTTGCGCGTTTTGGAAGAGGATGTTTCCGCCCTCACCGGAGGATACGCGGCCCATCAAAAGAACGTGCTTGATATCATAGAACAGTGCGTAGTAGGCAACGGCATAGCCGAAGTAAACGCCAATGGTCTCATAAATCTTCTTGGCTCTTTCGTCGCCCTCTGCCATCAGCTTTTGAACTGCCTTGAGCTTTTCAGCGGGGGATGCGTTCTCGTCAAGCTCGATGCCTGCTGCGGGAGCGAGCTTGATGACGGAATCTTGAGAGAAATATTTAACGCCACAGCCGTAGTCGCCGGACCACTCGTCAACCATAGCATCCTTGTTGTAGTCTGCGGGAACGAATGCGAGCTCGTTGAGCCAACCGGTAATGTTGCCGTTGCCGTCAACGTAGCCGCCTGCTTCACTTGTACCCATTGCAACGCCGAGGACGTTGTTGTCGTTCAAGTCCATAGCGCCTGCAAGTGCGGTAACGTCACCGTCGTTTGCGACCTCAATCGGAACGTTGCCAAGCTCTTTTGCAATGTCGGTGTAAATGTTCTTAACAACCTTTTCAGACGCCTCGGGGTTCTCGTTCTTTACCTTGAGGAAGAGGGAAGAGGTCATGATGCGATTGCCGATAACAACGCCTGCAGTAGAAACACCGATCGCGTCAACGCGAGGCATCTTGGAGGCCGCGGTCTTCATTGCGTCCATAATGCCTGCATAGTGGTAAGAGGGGTCGTTTTGCAGCTTGGGGAACCAAACGAGTTCCTCGGAGTAGGTAGCTTCACCCTCAACAACAGAGGAGACCTTGCGGTCGGATCCGCCTGCGTCAAAGCCGATGCGGCAGCCATCGAGGTGACGGCCAACGGGAGCGGCAGATTCCTTGTTGACGGGAGCCTGTTCGAAAGGAACGTGAATAACCTCAAAAGGAGCTTCGTAAACGCCGGACATAAAGTCGCGGTCAAAATCGCGGTAGCCGCCAACGGAGTAGTCAGCCTTAATTTTGTCGGCGATTACCTTGGAGCCTGCAATGATGATCTTATAGCCGCCGCGAGTCCAGAGCAGAGTCTTTACGAGACGCTCAACGAATTCGTGGTTTTCTTCGTCGTGACCGGTGCCGTCTTGGAATACGTCAACGGTGTAAGTGGAGGTCAGTCCGTCGTTTCTTTCAAGACCGATGGTCAACTTTTGACCGCCCTCTTTGGCAACTGCTGCTTCAAATTCGCGATAAACGACAGCCATCGGCATAAAGCCGGGGTCGAGCGGAGCATTCATTTTAAGCTTCATAAATGGTTCTTCCTTTCTTTATGGTTCTAAGAACATTGATATCTTCATCTGCAATAATGATGTCGGCATCCTTGCCACATTCAAGAGAGCCGATGCGGTCGGCGACGTGAATTGAGGTTGCGGGGTTGAGAGATGCCATCTTGAAAACTTCGTTTACGGGCAAATTGGTGTTTGCAAGCACGTTTCTCACTGCATGGTTGAGCTTGAGAACACTGCCTGCAATGGTGCCGTCGGCAAGACGGCATTCAATGCCCTTGAGGAAGATAGGTTGTCCACCCAGATCGTATTCACCGTCGGGCATACCGCCGGCGCGGGTGCAGTCGGTAATGAGCACCATCTTATCGCCCTTTACCTTGGCGATGATGGAATACAGACCGGGATTGATGTGGAAGGTATCTGCAATAACCTCAACAGACACGTTTTCGGATGCGAGAGCTGCGCCAACAACACCGGGATTGCGGTGTGCGAGGGCAGACATCGCGTTAAAGAGGTGGGTTGCGTGGTTTACGCCATCGCGTGCCGCGCTCATAGCTTCTTCAAACTTTGCATCGGTGTGACCCATCGAAACGAGAACCTTGGATTTTGCCGCCAAGCACTTAATGCACTTGTGACCGGGGTCCATTTCGGGGGCGAGGGTAACCGACGTAATGATGTCTGCGTTCTCCAAAATGAAGTCGGCATCGGGAACGAGGATGTTCTCTTCTGCCTGCGCGCCTTTTTTGGAGGGATTGATGAACGGGCCTTCGGCGTGAACGCCGATGATTTCGGCACCGTCCCATGTTTTGCTTTCTTCCTTTACGGAGCGAACAGCGTTGAGCGCGTCGATGATCTCATTCTTTGCCACGGTCATGGTGGTGGGAAGGAAAGAGGTAACGCCGTTTTGCGCTACGCCGTAAGCCATCTTTTTAATGCCTTCGGGTTTTGCATCGCAGGTGTCCTCGCCGAGGTATCCGTGAATGTGGATATCCACAAGACCGGGGGCTACGTAGTTGCCGCACGCGTTAATGGTTTTAGCACCTGCGGGGACGGTGTCGACAACGCCCTCAATTTTGCCTGTTTCTTCGGAGAAAGCGAGTGCTTTTCCTTCGATAACGGCCTCGGGCAGAACGATCTTACCGCCAATAATATATGTCAATGCCATATGTAGGGTCCTCCTTAATTTTTTCGTACTATAAGTATAGCAAAATTTTTTGAATAAAGCAATACTTTTTGAGATATTTTTTTATCTTATAAAAAAAAGAGGTCGAATTCACCAAAATATTTCATACTGTGTTACAATTCTGTACAATGTATATAAAAATGTGCTTTTTTGCAAAAAAAGGTTGCATTTGTGATGGTTTTGTGATAGAATAAATCCATATTCTGAAAAAATCAGGATATAGAAGGAGGAAAAAAATGAAAAACAAGTTTTTCAAGGCACTCGGCTTTGACCCTGTTGCAAAGCAAACAAGCATCAGAACCGAAATCGTTGCAGGTATTGTAACATTCCTTGCAATGGCGTACATTCTGACAGTCAACCCCGCACAGATCCTTGTTAGCCCCGATTTGGGTGCGTACTGGCCTTCTGTGTTCATTGCAACCGCCCTCGGTGCTATTATTGGCACACTCCTGATGGCGTTCCTTGCAAAAATGCCTCTTGCGCAAGCTTCCGGCATGGGTCTGAACTCTCTGCTTGGCGGTCTTGTTGCTCTTTGGGCAGCTGACACCTACGGTGTTCGCTTCACTCTCGGTCAAGCGTTTATGATGGTTCTCATCTCCGGCGTTTTGTTCCTTGCTCTCACTCTCATCAAAATCAATGGCAAATCCTTCCGCGAGCTCGTGTTCGACGGTATGCCCGTTGCAGTTAGAAGCTCTATTTCCATCGGTATCGGCTTGTTCATCGCTTACATTGGTTTCCAAAATGCAGGTATTATCGTAGCCGACCCTTACGTACAGGTTGGCCTCGTTAACTTTACAAACCTTGAGGCTTGCAAGCCCGCAATCGTTGCCTTCATCGGCTTGTTCCTCATTGCAATTCTTGATAAGCTCAACGTTAAGGGTTCCGTTATTCTCGGTATCCTTGGCGCAACCATTATCGGTATTCCCTTTGGCGTTACCGACCTGACTGTTCTCGCCGGCGAGAGCGGCATTTCCTGGAAGTTCTGGGAGAACTTCTCCAATTTCTTTGCAGGTGAAAACTCCGTATTCCTTTCCTTTATTGACGTATTCAAGGACGGTCTCGTTCCCGAAGGCGGCAGCGTATTCACCGTTATTATGGTTATCATCACCATGTGCATGATCGATATGTTTGATACCATGGGCACCATCGTTGGTTGCTGCGGAGGTAACAGAATTCTCTCCGACGAGAACAATAAGCCCCACAACTACGACAAGATCATGATTTCCGACTCTATTGCAACCTGTGCAGGTGCAATGCTCGGTACATCCACCGTTACTACCTTTGTTGAGTCCGGCGCAGGCGTATCCGCAGGCGGCAGAACCGGCTTGACCTCTTTCACAACTGCCGTTATGTTCTTCTTGGCAATGTTCGCTATGCCCGCATTCGCAGTTATTCCCGGTGCGGCAACTGCAGCAGCTCTCATTTACGTTGGCGTTTTGATGATGAAGAACAACATGAAGTCTGTTGATATGAGCGATGCTGTCAGTGCAACCTCTGCATTCTTGACCATCGTTGTTATGCTTCTCTCCTATTCCATCACCAAGGGTATCGGTATCGGTCTTGTAACCTACACCGTTATGTCTGCAATCGCATACCTCATCGGTGTTATTAAGTATGCCATCGACAAGAAGGAAAAGCCCGTATGGAACGTATCTGTTGTTGCTCTTGTTGTAACAGCTCTGTTCTGCGTATACTTCTTTGTTCCCGTAGCATTCTAATCGATACAGTTTTAACACAAATAGGGGCTGTCGCGTGTTGGCGGCCCCTATAATTTTTCCAAATCGGAGGAAAGATGAAAAACAAAAAGAAGTTCAAAATCATTCTTTGCGTTGTGGCTGTGGCAGTCGGCATTAGCGCAGGACTTGGTTTGTTCCTCTGGCGACTGTCTCTTGAAGATTTGCTCGAGGATCCCTCACAGGACGAGATATACGAACTGAATATGAACACCGATTTTCCCACACCGCAAAATCTTCCCGATGGAGAAGGCAAGCGTGCGCGCGTAGTCCTGCTTTTAGGACAGAGCAATGCCACGGGTTGCTCCTTGACAAGCTACCTCAAGCAAGGTGTAAGTGCTGAAAAATATGCCGAATATGAGGGCGGATATCCCTCGGTTTTAATCAATCATTGCCTTGACGACCACAAATACACATCGGGCGGCGAATTTGTGCCTGTTGATTTGACCTGTGCGGCTGGGGAGGGCTGCTTTGGCCCCGAGGTGGGTATGGCAGAGACGCTTTCCAAGGCCTATGCAGACGAAACCATCGTTATTTTGAAATACACAATGTCGGGGTATTCATTGCATCATCACTGGCTGTGCGATGGGGCTCGCGGATCGATTTATCAGGCTTGCCTGAATTTT
>JAZQKM010000138.1:0-6134 GCA_045542155.1 Eubacteriales bacterium | reverse complement strand
TAGTGACGAAAAACGATTGATTATCGTTTTGAGGAACGGTGTCGCCACAAGCAAGAAAATCCAAGTCGAGTGTAAGCAACGCGTCGAAACGCAGGATTCTCGCAAGCGGCGGCGACTGGCGCGAAGCGATAACCCGGAGGTCATGTGGTGGGGATCCCTTCCCCGCAAGCAAAAAAACACCTGAAATCATCGATTTAAGGTGTTTTTTCATGCAAATTGGAGCCAAAATGGAGATTGGCTCCTTTTTTTATTTTGAATTTGACCCCATTTTGACCCCTCAAGTTATGAATTGCTCTTAAATAGCAAGTACGCAATTGTTATCCCTCCTAAGTTTATGTGTTGATGAAATACGGTTCCTATTAAAAAGATAGAAAGATATGCTATAATTATTATAATGAGTCGTTTAAAGGGGGATCATGATGGATATCAAAAAGTTAGACAGTTGGGCGGAACAACTGTTGGATACAGGAAAAAGGAATAACCTCGTTAACTTTAAGGATACCAAGAGTTCGTCCGTAGAGGTCGTTCTTCCTGAAATTTCATCTATCTTTGAAAAGGCAGATTCGTCTGCTTCTTTTGAGGTGTTTGATCCCAAGCTTGATACCGACGAAGATGATGTTGAAGACTCTGTGCAACTTGCTATCGAAGACAATGATTTCGTTAGTGGTTCAAAGCGCTCGGAATACATTCGCACATATTCTCCTAAGATCAGAAAAGCTTCTCAGATTCTTCTTTACAATGCTTCTTGTATTGTTCTATGTGACGATATTCTCTTGGCATAAAAATCCCTCCTATGGTAGATATATTTCTATTCTACCATAGGAGGGTGTTTTTTCAAATTGTCCGTTTTTAACGGACTTGTGCAAATATTCGAGTGGTGCTTTTGTTTATCGGTAATATTGTATCCATAATATTTTTTAAACAACCGGCTGACGTAATTGGGGTCCGTATATCCAAAAAGCGTTGCCGCCTCGTATAAGTGAACAGGCTCCTTCTCCATCAGATTTTTGATTGCTTCCAGTTTTTGGTAGTTGACGTATTTTTGAAAGGAGATTCCTTCTACTTTTTTGAAAACGGAACACAGATATTCAGGGGTAATTGAAAGATACTGGGCAACACTTCTTTGTGTGATCGGAAGATGCAGGTTGGTCTGAACGTATTTCTTGGCATTCTGTGTATATAACACCTCGCTGGGTAAATTTAATTCTGTTTGTTTTCTATTGCATTGGTCGATCTCACAAAGCAGTTCAAGGAACTTCGATGCGCCCTTGGTTTTTGACTCCTTAAAGATCAGTTGGTTTCGTATCAACTGATCTATAATATTTGCTGCTGATCGGGTGTTGAAGCGCTCGGGCGTAACAAGCGGCAAATACAGACCGTTGATATCATCTTGACGTGACCATCTTAGATTTGCAAATACCGTATGATGCTCATGATATGCAATTGCTTGGATATTGATCTGCTCTTGGTCATACGGGAGAATGACAATATCTCCTTTATTTGCTATGTATTCCACGCCCTTGTATTCGATGAGAATCGAGCCTTCGGATATAAAGGTGATCTGCATAGAATTTTCTCTCTTCAAAAAGGTATTGAAATAAGTGTCTGCATGATAAACGTGGGCAAATTTCACACAAGGTAACGTTTCGATTTCATAGGTTTGCATGAACGGCCCTCCGGTTCTTTTATAGATTGTATCCTTTGTTCTCTATTATAGCATTTCATATTAATTTTGTCAAGATTTTCAATTCTGTTTATTGACATATGCTCCACTAAACAGTAAAATGAGTGCAAGCTTGCATTGAATAAGGAGGTATGTATATGAAGCTATTCGAGAGCTTAAATAACGAATTAAAGCAAAAAGAAGGCATCTATGCCCCTTATTATTTTCGGTATTTAGGATACCGAGAGGATCTGTCTGCCGATTATTCGAGTCTGAGGGCAAACGGCATCTATTCTCTTTTTACAACCCCAAAACCCGTGATACTCAAAAGCGAATGGATCGCAGGAAATCAACTATCTTTGTTTTGTGAGGAGAATGAGCTTGTTCTGAATTACGCAAAGAATATTGTGAGTCGGTTTCCTGAAAGATGTTTTATAACCAATAAGGATCACATTGCTCCCGATTATGATCATATTCTTCGTGTGGGTCTCCCGGGGATGATCGACGAGATCGAGGTATCGATGCAGGTGCACGGTGACGATCCCGATAAGATCGTGACGCTGCAGGCAATGAAAAAAACTCTTTGCGGATTTTCCGAAATGATCCAAAAGTATATGCTACAAGCAGAGGCTCTTGTAGATTCTCCCGATTTTGATCGGAACCGCTTACACTTCATCGCCGACAATTGCCGCGCTATTATAAACGGCCCGCCAAAAAGCTTTGCGCAGGCACTTCAGCTGATGTGGTTCTGTCATACGGCGTTCCTGATGGAGGGACGCTATGCAATGGCGTTTGGTCGAATGGACCAATATTTATATCGGTTTTACAAAACAGATATTGATCAAGGAATTTTGACTGACGAGATGGTCATTGAGCTTCTGGAAAACGTTTTTATTCGGCTTCAGGACGATGTTGTTAATATTTGCATTGGCGGTCAAAACACACGAGGTGAATGCGAATTAAATCCGTTGAGCCGTTGCATTTTGCGCGCAGTTAGGAACTGTAACGTTCCCGGACCGAATCTGTCGCTCAGATATACGCAAAACACACCGGACGATTTTTTGGATGAATGCTTGGAAACCATTGGCACAGGGCTTGGATATCCCGCAATTATGAATGATGATGTCAATATTGCCGCACTCAAAAAGTACGGCTATGCCGAAGAAGATGTCTGCAATTATTCTATGGTTGGCTGTATTGAAAACTTTATTACGGGAAAACAGCCGCCGTGGTCTGACGGAAGATTTGATACCCCAAGATTTTTCGACTATGTTTTCAACAACGGAGTAAGCATCACAAACGGGTCGGTGGGATTAAATCTTTGTAATTTGGATGAGATCACTTCCATGTCTGACTTTATGACAATCTTTGAAAAACAGCTTGCTTTCGGTGTGGATGAATATGTTTTTAATTTCAATGCGAAAAACGATTCCATCAATCAAAAGTTTTTTGCCGAACCGTTTTTGTCCTGCTTCTGTCGGGATTGTATCGGCAGAGGCTTGGATATCAACTGCGGCGGAAGCATATATCCATCGGTTCACGGAGCTGCTTTGATGGGAATCGGCACGGTATGTGACTCCCTCGCTGCAATTGAAAAGCTCGTGTTTGCGGATCGCACGACGACGCTCAGTGAACTCAGAGATGCCATGAACGCTAACTTTGAAGGGTACGGTGAACTTCGCCAAAAGCTATTGGATGCACCGAAATACGGAAACAATGATCCTTTTGTTGACAAATATGCAGTGTGGTTCATTGATTATTTAGGCTCACTCTTTGAAAAGAAAAAGACGCGCGACGGAGGCGGAATCTATATTGCCGCAGCGGCAAACGTGAGCAACATTTACGCAGGCATGATCATCAACGCAACACCCGACGGAAGGCTGCGCGGAGAGCCTCTTTCCGACGCCGCCTCTCCCACCTATGGGCGTGACACAAGAGGAGCAACGTCTACGGTCAACAGCGTTTCCAAACCCGATTACACCAAGGTTGCCTGCGGAAGTGTTGTAAATCAAAAATTTTCACCGTCTATGTTTACACCCGAAAAGCGCAAAAAGTTGATGGCGCTGATCAAAACCTACTTCAAGAAAGGCGGTCAGGAACTGCAGATCAATGCCACCTTGCGTGAAACCTTGATCGATGCCATGGAGCATCCGGAAAAATATCAGAATCTCGTGGTTCGTGTTTCGGGCTTTTCGGCTTTTTACGTGACGCTTGATAAGGACGTTCAGCTTGATATTCTCAGGCGAACACAGCAAGAGTAACGATATGTTAAATATATCCAATATTCAGCATTTTTCCGTAGGCGATGGAGAAGGAATACGAACCACGGTATTCTTCAAGAGCTGTAATCTCAGGTGTCCGTGGTGCCACAATCCCGAAAACCTGAACAAGCAACCTGCTGTTTTGAGGTACCGTTCAACAGGCAAAACCGAAACGCTCGGACGGCTTGTGTCGGCAGAGGAAATCCTCACCGAGCTTTTGGAGGATAAGGATTTTTACTGCGAAAGTAACGGTGGAGTGACCTTTTCGGGAGGAGAGGCGATGCTTCAAGCATCCGAATTGGTTCCTTTGGCAAAGCTTTTAGCAGAAAACGGCGTGTCGGTTCTTGTGGACACCGCAGGGTGTGTGCCGTATGCCTCTTTTCAAATACTGAATCCCTTTGTAACGGGCTATTTGTTTGATTTCAAAACGGCTGATGGGGATCAATACCGAGAGATCGGGGGCGATCTTGGGCTCGTTGTGGAGAATATTACACGGTTGCGCAAGGACGGCAAGGCAGTTCGGATTCGGATTCCCTTGATCCCGGGCTTCAATACCTCGCCGCGTTCGACGCAGGCAATTTGCGAACGCTTGCAGGACATCGGTATCAAACACGTGGACCTATTGCCGTTCCATCGATTGGGAAGCGCAAAATATGAGGCTATGGGACTGGAGTATGCCTATCAGACGCAACAGCCTCTCACAAAGGAAGAGCTCGGCAAAATCGAAGCAATTTATAAAACATATTTTTCAGTAAAAATAGAAGGATAGGAGAATGATTACGAAAGCAAAAGCAGCTGTTTTTATGGGCGCGCACAAGGATTTTGAGGTGCGTGAATTTGATGTGACCGAAACGCCCAAAGGATATGGACAAATGGCACTGATCGCCAGCGGAATTTGCGGCACCGATCTGCATTTCCATAATGGAAAATTGGCAATTAATCCCCCCACTGTGATTGGTCACGAGTTCGTTGGCAAAATCACCGATTTGGATGAGAAGGATGCAAAGCAATATGATCTTGCCGTTGGCGATAACGTGATCGCTGATATCGCCGTACCTTGCGGAGAATGTATCCTCTGCAAAAACGGAGATGATGCGAACTGTGTCAATATGCAGGTAACCAATGGAGGAAGTATTGACGTTGCGCCCTATCTTTACGGTGGATATGCCGAGGTTAACTACACCCCACTTTCCAACCTTGTAAAGATCCCGAATGAAATTCCGCCTGTAGTTGCCGCAACCTTTGCGTGCCCCGGTCCTACCGCGATCCATTCTTTTGAATTGGCAAAGAAAGCAGGCGTTGATTTTGAAAGGATCAACGTTGCTGTGGTGCAAGGGCTTGGGCCCGTCGGCACCTTTGCCGTTATGTATTTGAAGGCGTTGGGCATCAAAAAGGTCTACGCTATCACCGCAGGAAACGATACAACGAGAGAGAACACCGCGCTCACTCTTGGTGCTGATAAGATCTTCAATCTCACCCGTGAGGGTGTTGATCCGGTAACCAAAGCATTGCAAGCCGAAAACGGCGGACTTGGCGTGGATCTTTGCATTGAGTGCTCCGGCGCACCTGCTGCGGTTGTACAGGGCATGAACATTCTCAGAAATCGCGGCGTGTATCTGGTTCCCGGTCAGTACAGTGCATCCGGCGGTATTGAAATTCAGCCTCAGTTGATTACCTTCAAGGCACTTCACATCATCGGCTCCTCCCAATACTCCATGTGTGACGTCCGTACGTATCTTGACTTTTTGTCAGTTCATACCGAGTTATATGAAAAGATCGAAAAGTTGGGAACAAAATTCAAGATTTACGAAATCAATGAAGCGATTGCCTACGCAAAATCCGGTAAAAACGTCAAAACCCTTTTGGTGAAGTGATAGTCGAGGCTTGAGCATGGCCGAGGATGGATGATAGAACTTTAATATCCATACCCGCCTCAAGTGCTCTCGTTGCGAATGATTGTCGTACGGCGTGGAAGTTGATGTCAGACACTCCTGCTTCCTTGAGTGTTCTTTTGAAAAGATCCTCATATCCGGACAACACGTTTATCTTTTTTATTTCTTAATTCACTCTGCCGCCTTGAAGTTGTAAATAGGCTTGATTCTGCAAATGATCTCAGCGGTAGGCTCGATGTTCTCGACGATCTCGTCCATGCTTTTGTAAGCCATGGGTGACTCATCAAGCGTATCGGGAACGACGCAGGTGGAGTAGAT
>JAZQKM010000137.1:0-3698 GCA_045542155.1 Eubacteriales bacterium | reverse complement strand
TTTCCACCGATTTCATCAAGGAGAAGCTCGGTGACAGAAACTATTACGGCACGTTTACGGTTGGCGCAAACAACCACGAGGTAACCTTCAAGTTCTTTATGGACGGCATTTGCAAGGAAACCGTTGTTCTTCCTTCCGGCGTGCATCCTACGCGCCCTGCCTTTGAAAAGGTCGGCTATACGCTCACCACTTGGACACTTACCGAGGATTTTGAGTATCAAGCTGACAGACACTTCATCATCGGAAACAAGACGGAAAGCGTGGACTTCCACGCATTATTCACCCCGAACGTATACAAGGTAACCTTTGATTTCGGAGAAAGTAAAACTGAGCTTGAGCAGACGTATGATGCGCCCTTAGCGCTTCCCGATACGATGGAGCGCTATGGGTATACCTTTTTAGGCTGGTTTGCCGACAAGGACGGAGAAGGAACGGCATTGGAAAACGGTATGCTTTTCCAAACGCCTCACGACGTTACGTATTACGCGCGCTTTGATGCGATTGAGGTATCGCCCCCCGACATAACGGACGCATCCGGCGATGAAAACGCACCCGGAACCGAAAATGAAAACGGTATATTTCTCGTGATCGTTACGGTAGCTTGCGTGTTGTTTGCAGGCGGCTTGATAGCCCTTGCCTTTGTGGTATTTAAGCATAAGAAGGAACAGCCCGTTGCTGTCGTCGTTGAGCCTGCCGCTGTCGCGGAAAAGGAATTGCCCGACACGAGTATGCTTACGCCGAGAGAAAAAGAGGTGCTTGAGCTTCTTCTTGAAGGAAAGCAAAGAAACGAAATAGCGGCAAAGCTGTTTATCAGTGAGAACACGGTCAAAAAGCAGATAACGAGCATTTATTCAAAGCTTGGCGTGACCTCACGTAACGAATTATTTGCATTGTTCAAGTAAAAATTAACCCCGAAAGCCCGATTGGAAACAGTCGGGCTTTTTTGCGCCCCAAAATGCCCAAAAACCGTGGGTATACCCGTTTTGGTAGTGCTTTTTTGCGAAAAAATACCCGTTTTACCCCAAACAGTACCCGAACGGGTAGTATACGGGTAATAGACAAACGGCATGCTTTTGGGGTATAATTTAGATGTGCAAAGCAAAAACAATGCAAAAAATCAACCGAGGAGGAGATGGCGATGCTAAAAACGATTACCAAAAATTACAGGGATAGATCGACGGACAGCTTCTTCAAATTCTCCTTCTATTGCGACCGATGCGGCAAGGAATGGACGAGCGAGGAATACCCGTTCGTTCACGGCTTCGGGGAGAAACTCTCCGAGAATGAAAAAAGAGCAAAGGAAATTCTCTTCCGTATCGACCACGACGCAGCGTTCGAGAGAGCAAACCTTGAGGCAAGGCTAAGATTTAATCAATGTAACTCTTGCGGCGGTTTTGTTTGTGACGAATGCTTCGCAATGGAGGAAGAAGATGACCTGTGCCACGATTGCGCAAGTCGGAAGAATTCCCCCGACGAGCAAAACGAATGACGGAGGTAGGAGATATGAATGATGATATTGTATGATAAGAAATCTTTAACCCCCAAGACCAACGTAAATAATCAATATGGAGGAAAAAATCAATGAAAAAATTGTTGGCAATATTACTCTCAATGTTCATGCTCCTATCGCTCGTGGCGTGCGGAGATAAAGATGATCCGCCCGTAGGAGGCGGTAAGACACCGCCAACAGCTTCCCAATGGGCAGATGCAGGCATCAGCGGAACTTTTACGGCAGACGTGAAGGGCGAGCTTGCACTCAGCGTTGTGGATAACGGCGAGATCTCAATGAAGTGGACGGGATCGGACGAGGCGAGCCTCGATAACACGATTACGTGGCTGAAAGGACAGGGCTTCACCTCCTACGGTGGACAGAACGCAGAGAAATCAACCGAGGAAGGCGGCAAGATCAAGTCCTATACCGCAGAAAAGACGGTAAACGATGTAAATCCCGTAAGCGCAAGCGCAGACGGCGGCTACTCGGTAGTTCCTCTTTCCTTTACTCTTACTGCATCGGCAGATGAGAGTAAAAGGATGATTGCCGAAACCTTCTACATAACCGAGGACTTCTCAATTATGGGGCAGTCCTTCAAAGCAGGCGAGCTTTACCTCGACATCTACGAGGCGACAACGCCCGGATCGACATCCTCACTTCTCACAGCATGGCCTGCAAGCGAAATCCAAAATGCTCTTGGTGAAAGCATTCCTGCTTATACGGGCACGGCAAGCGGATATCAGTTCGTAAACGGCTCGCTCGGCTCGGTCAAGAACTTACAGGTCAACGTATTCGGCGCAGGCGAGGCAGATGCGACAGCGTACAAAAATCTCCTTGCACAGAACGGATACGTATTAAACGATGACGTTTATGAAAAGACCTTAACAAGCGGTGACAAAATTCAGATCATGGCTTTTGCATCACAGGGCTATCATCCCGATACCTTCCAAATGACAGACGTGGTCAACATCACGATAATGCTTGAAAAGAATTCGGGCGCATATACCGCTTGGAGTTCTCTCAATCTTTCGGTGTTTAGCGGAGCAGGCATCCCTGCTTACAGCGGTGGCACGAGCTTCGATCTTGACGATATCGGAGCAGAAACTATTAAGAGTGAAAAGGAAGCTATCGAACAGGCAATATCGATGATGGCAGCCTACGAATCGATGCTTGATGAGGAGCAGAAGGCAGATCTTGCAGCTCTCCGCGCACAGCTTCCTTACTTTGATGAGATTGAGTGCTATATGATTACCGTGTACGGAACGAATGCGGATCAGGCAGACGCATACGAAACCGCGCTGACGAACGCAGGCTTCTCCTATGGCGTAAAAAAGACCGCAGACTATGAGTTTGAGGTTGACGTGAACGAGGATGAAGGCAAAGCAATCATCACGATCACCCGTATGCCGATAGAGCTTCTTGACGATTCAAGCGGTAACGGTCAGGGCGGCAATACTCCCGTTGAAGATGAAACGCTTGATTTTAGCGACCTTCCAACGAACGTGAAATTTAATTATACTTACAGCGGTGCTGTTTACACGATTACGAAGATAGGAAATGATTACCTCCTCTTTCTTAACGGCACATACGTCTTTTTGAAGGCATCCGGCAACTCGTGGATCGAGTATGCATATAGCGGTGGAGGTTGGACGGAAGGATCAGCGTATACGGAGCTTGACGATCACTCGCTGTTGAGATCGGTTGCAGACCTTCTCTTTAACAACGACCTATCCGACTTTACCAAAGGAGAAAGTGAAACGGTTGCAGGTGTAGCTTGTGACGTGTACACTTATACCGATGACAGTGCGGCTGCCTACGGAATAACCATCGTAGAAACGAAAAAGGTAACTGCCGAAGGCTTTGTATTCTATCAAAGCGAGGCATACTTTATGAATGGTCAGGCATCCTCTTCGTTGACAGACCAGATCACCCTGTGGGATACGAGCATAACGACATTTGACATCGCCGTTCCGCAGTAAACAAACAGAAGGAAAATAATATAAGGAGATTACGACAATGAAAAGAATAATAGCTTTATTACTCAGTATTATGATGATGTTTGCGTTCGTTGCCTGTAACAATACGGAAGATCCCGATAATTCAGGCGGTGGTGGAGGTGGCGGCTCCGGCGGCGGTGGAGGAAATCCCATCGTAACGCCCGGAGATGACTACGATCCCGACGATCCCGAGCAGTATATTTATAAAG
>JAZQKM010000136.1:0-3061 GCA_045542155.1 Eubacteriales bacterium | reverse complement strand
ATCAGTTGATAAATAAGAAAACTCATATATTCTTGTCTTTCAGCAAGTCCCTCATTTCCAGACCAACGATATACCATAAAATTCTCATAGGAAAAACGAACGCGCGGCATTTGTTTGGCGAGTTCTAACTGTTCTTCTTTTTTGCCTGCATATCCATAGGCAATCCCGAGTGTTCTCATTGCCTCGGCACGAGTAATACTATCGGTACACTCTGCAAGGATACGATTACAAAGTTCAAAAACCTCGTCATATTCCTTAATGCCCTTGCGAGAATATTCGCAAACCAATGAATCGGCAAGGCGTTCCATAATTTTATAATCGCGTGGGAATTTTTTATTCGCTTCACGCAGAAGCGCGGTGCGCTCCTCGTCTTTTGCGTGCTGGTTTAAATCACTTGCTGCAGCCAAGTATTTTTGAATTTCTTCGTTGCTCTTTTCAATATCAATACCGAGCAAAACATCGGAAGAAATATCAAAGATGTGGCAAAGTGCGGGGATTTGGGAAATATCGGGAGCAGTTCTGTCGCACTCCCATTGCGAAATGGCGCGCGAGGTGATGCCGAGATATTCGGCAAGCTGTTCTTGCGTAATGTTCTGCTCGCGGCGCAACCGTTTGATGGTAGAACCAATCGACATAGTTTTGTCCTCCAAAAAATATTCAAAAGCGCTTTTGTACTTTCATTATAGCAGATTTGAAAGAAAATTCCACGAAGTGTTTGTTGTCAAAAAGCATAGTTTTGCTTTGATTTTCAAAGATATTGTATCACAAAATAATTAAAATTGCAAGAAAAACGGGCGACCAATGGTCGCCCCTACTTTTTGGACCGTCGAGGACGCCGGTCCCTACAATATTTTATTTTTGTTCACACGGTAGGGGCGTGCATTGCACGTCCGCGATAATTTGTTTGGTTTTAGGGCGGACGACCTAATGGAAGGCGGCAAGCCGCCACGAGATTGCAAGCAATCTCTTCGCCCCTACTTTGTATCTATTCTACTCTCTTAGCGGATGGGGTCTTGGTGGTGCCCAGCCGCTTGCGGCAGCAAAAGCGAGCGTGCGCTCGCGTCGACTGTCTATCCGTGTGTTAGAAAGCCCCTAATAGAATTTGTGTTAGAGAGTTCTTGAAAGGGGCGTGGGGAAAACTTCTTGCAAGAAGTTTTCCCCACAAATGCGTCCTATTTATCAAACAAATAATCTACTTTTCCGGTGAGCAGTGCCACAACGCCGCGGTAGACGACGTCGGGGCGGTCACGGAAGGTCTTGCGCATCTGGTGTGCGCGGTACTCCGAATCAACGTTGATTTTGGTTTCAAAAATGGTCTTGTCCTTTTCTTTCAGCGTCAAGACGACGTCAAAGGTGTTGTCGGCGCGACGCTCGGTAGCACAGTCGACACTAACACCGCGACGTTGAAAATCAAGATAGCGCAATGCGTAGGTCATGCTTTGGTCAAGCACAGCGGGCAAAATGTCCGAGCGGAGCTGTTCGGCAACCATTGTTCCCTTTCGAGTAACCGAATAAAGAGCCTCTCCGCGCTCGTCTTTACCGTCCTCAACAATGAGACCGCTATCGAGCATTTCGTGAAAAGCCATTGCAAAATCGAGATACATAACGTAGTCGTTTTGCATTACGATATCATTAATGGTAACAAAGCTGAGCGGATAATTGATGTTTCGCATAAGATACAAAACAAAAATTTTAACGGTGCTCATGCCTCCAATGGGTGATGCGGGCATAGATTTTTCCTCCCTTCGCGAGGTTTTTTCCACAAAAATCGTTCTTTCTGTAAAAGTATAGCATATTTTTTTATTTTTTTCAATAGTTTTGTTTGCAATTTGCAAGATTTTGTGGTATGATATAAGAAAGATATCTAAAAACCGCTATTTTGCGGCATTTCCCCACGAAAGGAGACGCCTTTTATGTTACAAATTGCACTTCTTGGCTTTGGTGTTGTTGGCAGCGGGACCGCAGAGGTCCTCTCTCAAAATCAAAAACAAATATCCGCTTACTGCGGTGATGAGGTCAACGTCAAATATATTCTTGATTTGCGCGACTTTCCAGAGCATCCTCTCGGTGACCGCGTCGTACACGATATTCAAATCATCCTCAATGACCCCGAGGTGGTTTTGGTTGCCGAAATGATGGGCGGTGCGCATCCCGCATACGACTTTACCTGTGCGGCTCTCAAAGCCGGCAAGCACGTAGTTACCTCTAACAAAGAAGTGGTTGCTACCTTTGGCGCAGAGCTTTTGGATCTGGCACGCGCAAATCACGTGTCTTATCTGTTTGAAGCAAGCGTTGGCGGCGGTATCCCGATCATCCGCCCCATGCAAACAGACCTTGCATCCAATGAAATTCTTTCGGTAAGCGGAATTCTCAACGGAACGACCAACTTTATTTTGACAAAAATGAAGAACGAGGGTGCGGCATTTGCCGACGTTCTCAAGCTTGCTCAACAAAAGGGCTACGCCGAAGCAAATCCTGCCGCCGATGTAGAAGGTCTTGACGCTGCACGCAAGATCGTTATTCTTGCTGCTCTTGCCTTTGGCAAGCTGCTTGACCCCAACAAGATCTCCACAACGGGCATTACAGGCATTACACAAGAGCATACCACTCTTGCAGACAAGCTCGGCGGTGCCGTAAAGCTCATCGGTCACACCGAAAAAATTGACGACCGTGTGCTGGCGCTCGTGTCTCCCTTCTTGGTGCTTCCCACCAACCCCATCGCACACGTCGATGATGTTTTTAACGGCATTTTGGTGGACACCAATATGCTCGGCCGTGCACTCTTTTACGGTGCTGGAGCAGGCAAGCTCCCCACAGCAAGCGCAATCGTAGCCGACATACTTGATATCCTCTCGGGACGTGCAACCGACCGCCGTTTGCCCCATTGGCAGGTTGCAACCGAGAGCGACGTTTCAAATGCCGCTTCCTTCGCCTGCCGCCGTGCTTACGTATTTGAGGGATGCCCCAGATGCGAAGCCAAGGCAAAGGCAGCTCTCGCAAGCGAGGACAGCGTATGGCTCACCGATAAGAAATTTGCGGTTATCAGTTCCAAAATGACTGC
>JAZQKM010000135.1:0-9435 GCA_045542155.1 Eubacteriales bacterium | reverse complement strand
AGGCATCAAATTTGGGTCGGGTGCATAACGGTAGTCCCCTGCGGTCTCTTTTGTACGCATAGGAACGGTTTTGCCGCTTGCTTCATCCCAACGGCGTGTTTCTTGGCGAAGCTCTTCGATGCCGTTTTCGAGAATATCGATGTGCCGAGCGGTCTCAAATTCGATGGCACGTTTAATTGCCTCTATGGAGTTCATATTCTTCATTTCGGTTCGCACGCCAAAGGCATCGCTTCCATAGGGGCGCACCGAAAGATTTACGTCGCAACGCATCGTTCCGTGAGCCATTTCGCACTCGGCAACCCGTGCATAACGCAAAAGCGTTTTGAGACGTTCAAGATAGGCTTCCACCTCCTCGGCACTTGAAAGGTCGGGGCGGCTGACAATTTCCAAAAGCGGTACGCCTGCACGGTTAAAATCGATGTGCGTAACCCCTTCTTTGATATCATGTATGAGTTTTCCTGCATCTTCTTCCATGTGAATTTGCTGAATTCCGATGCGTTTTTTGCCATACGCGGTGCAAATTTCAACCTCGCCGTCGGTAGCGATTGGAGAAAAATATTGCGTTATTTGGTATGCGTTTGGCAGGTCGGGATAAAAGTAGCTTTTGCGGTCAAAGGTCGACTTGCGGTTGATTTTGCAACCAAGCACCATACCCGCCTTGATAGCATAATCAACTACTTTTTTGTTCAAAACGGGGAGTGTTCCGGGCATTCCAAGGCAGGTGGGACAAATATGTGTGTTGGGCGCGGCACCAAAGGAATGTGCCGAACAAGAGCAAAAAATTTTGGTATTGGTTGCAAGCTCGACGTGAACCTCAAGACCAATAACGGCTTCATATTTCATATCATTTGCCCTCCCCTGCAAGCACTTTTGCAACGTCCAGGAGCGCGTGCTCGGCATTTGCCTTACCAATCATTTGTACATAGCTCGTAACGATTGCGGGAAGCCCCGTGAGCGATGCGGGAGCGGTGAAACGGTTTTCTTCAAAGACGACGTATTTGTCTTTTTCGACCTGCTTTGCAGGATACACCATTTGAGAGCATGCCGGGAGAAGAACAGCATCAAAATCCTCAAATATTTTGGCAAATTCTTCTGCAATTACACGGCGAATGCGCAAGGCCTTTTCGTATACCCTTTGATAGTTTTTGCTGGAAAGGACATCGGATCCATACAAAATTGCAGTCTTAATGAGTTCGCCAAAGCCTTCGGTGCGGCTATTGGTATAGAGCTCGTCAAGACTTGAAAAGCTATTGGCACGGTGCCCGTAGCGAACACCGTCATAGCGCGCGGTGCTTTTGCAAAGCTCGGCACAAAGAATAATATTCCAAGCTGCTTTTGACAAAGAAAGATTGTCATTTTCGATATACGTGATGGAAATTCCGCTCTTTTCGAGATTGGAAACAGCAATGTTGATGTTTCGTCTTACTTCGGTATTCGTGTCAGTGTCAAGCGAGGTCAAGAGTGCTACACGACGGATGGGAACGCTCTCTTTTGCGATATTCTCTGCAATAGCAGTAAACAAATTGCGGCAATCCTCTGTGTTTTTGGCAAGGATGCTGACCGTTTCGGCTGAGGGAGCAACCGAAATAATGCCGTGGCGCGAAATGGCACCGCAGGTGGGTTTGAGACAAATCAATCCCGTTTGTGCGGCGGCACGACGCGGATAGCCGTTGACATCAAGGCAGAGTGCCCCCATGGCATCACCTTTTATGAGAGCTTCGGCAGATGCATTTTTGAGAGTACCCTTGCAAACAAATGCACCACGTGCAGAGGTTTCACCAATCAAATCAATTCCAAATTCGCCAACGTCTGTTTTGCCGGCAAGCGTATATCCCGCCGTTTCGGCGCGCGTAATTGCTTCGGACGCAATCAAACTTTGATACCCGTCAAGCATTTTAGAACCGGCGGTGGTGGGCATATCGGTAGTGAGGAACATATCATCTACAACGATATTTTTCATTTTTTGTTCGTTCATTGTGCCCCTCCTATCATTCGATTACACGAGGCACGCAAAAATATCCCCCATCGGTGTCGGGAGCTTGTGCTTGCAAATTTTGGCGCGAAAAAGACTGCGTGGCAACGTCCTCTCGCAAGGCGATAACATCGTGGTTTACGTGCACCATAGGTTCGATTTTCGCGGTGTCGACAGTATCAAGAGATACAATCTCCCCTTCTCTTTTGGCAAAAAAAGCGAGGACGCCGTTCTCTTGTGCATCGTCAAGCTTTATTTGATTGAGCTTTTGAAGTTTTTTGAGAATTTCTTTGTTCATACCGTGCCTCAAAATTCGCTCGCATCTGTTTGTGGCGGCAGATGCTCATTGTTGACGTTGAGATGAAGATAATTTTGCAAGTCTATCCCACGATATCCCAACGAGCAACCGATAAGGGTTTTCACGTAAGCCATTTCGGACGTGAGGTCTTTGATGGGCATAATACCCGCGCGCAAAACCTCTCCCGTGCTTTCATAAGTCGTTTTTACATACGGCTCGATGAAAAGTGAAATGGGCGGCGTATGCTGGTCGCACATCTTTTTGAGGTGTATGATCGAATAATGCGTGCAATCAACGTCCCGAATATTCGGGTTAGTCTCAACGGTGCTGGAGTGATACGTTCCGTGAATAATGGCATCAATTCCCACAAGTGAGAGCTTGCTGTAATCAAGCCCTACGTAGGGGTCTATTTTTAAGACGCAGGCAAAAAGACCGTTAAAACGGGAATCAAACAAAAGCGGTTTTTCGCCAAGACTTTTTGTTCCCTCAAAAACGGCATTTTCGGTGCTGATGGGCGTCATATCAAAGCTGTAAAAATTATTGGAACGGTTGGCACATTGCAAAAGATGTGCTGCATAGTGTACATACATTGTTTGTGTAGCGGCACGTCCAAAGCCTTCCTCATTGCAGTAGGTAACGTATACGTTGGGTTGGATGCCGTTTGCAATCAACTCAACTGCCGCCTTGAAATTGGCAGGACCGTTGGCTTTTGCATTTGCCAGTGCAAGTTGGCTGGAGACCAAAATAACAGGAATGTGAAGTCCCGACAAAATAACAGAAAGCATTGCCGATGTATATGCCAGCGTATCGGTTCCGTGAAGGATAATCACACCGTCATACGCCCCAAAATCATAGGTGCGCATTTCGCGGATTAAGGTGTTCCAATGCAACACCGTCATATTTTCACTTAAAATATCCAAAGGAGAAACAGTTTCAAACTGTGTGCATTCTTCCCCGCGGTAAGGGCTGTCGCTCTCTCTGAATTTTTGAACGATCAACGCTTTGGCTCTTTGCACGTCGGGGGCTTGCTCCCCCTTTACTGTGGTAAAAGAGCAAATCGTTCCACCTGTTAAAATCAATAAAATTTTGTTTGCCTTCATCTTTAGGTCTCCTTGACGACTGTTTTGGATATACGAAAACATTCCAACATAAAATTATACACCAAAATATTCGTTCTGTCAACTCATAAAAACAGAAACACGACAGATTTTGTCAGCGCGAAAAACGCAAAATTTTCTGCAAACTTTTCCATTCATAAATTGATTTTGACGGTGAACAATAGTAACAGAGCCGCGACAGTGCGACTCAATGATATAGATAAACGAGCGGAAACGATTTTATGTATTGTACATTCTCCCGAATGAACGGTACATAAAACAGTCTACCGTTCAGAAGAGGAGAAACACATGGCAAGCAACAAGACTCTTGTTCCCGAGGCTAAGGAAGCCCTGGAGAGATTCAAGATGGAAGCTGCAAACGAAGTTGGCGTTAACCTTAAGCAAGGCTACAACGGCGACATCACTGCACGTCAAGCCGGTTCCGTAGGCGGTCAGATGGTTAAGAAGATGATCGAATCCTATGAGAACTCCCTCAAGACGAAATAAGGATTCCCTTATGGTCGGCAGAGAAAATTTGATTTTTTCTGCAAGGAATGAAAAAAGATAACTTTACGTCTCTTTTTTCAAAAAAGCAAGTCCGTTGACTCGCATCAGATGTGAAGCGGTATAACGGCAACGCCCGACTCCTGTTGATTGGAGTCGGGCGTTTTGTTTTTGCTTATTTTGGTGGACCCTTTTCAGTGTAAAGTGTTCCCACCTTCCAAAAAGCACTCACCAAAAAAATGGGATAACTCCCGCTATCCCATTTTTTGAGTAATCAATTTATAAAGTTCCTCGGGAGTTTCGGCAATGGCATCCGCGCCACTTGATTCAAGCTCCTCGCGTCCGCGAAAGCCCCAAAGAACACCAACGGTATAAAGGTTTGCGTTTTTGCCCGTAAGCATATCGGTGTCGGTATCACCTATGTAAACACAATCCTTTGCATCGGCTCCAAGCTCTTTCATGAGTGCGAGAACCTCGTGCGGGTCCGGCTTGAGGGCGCTTCCCTCTTTTTGTCCTACTACGCGGTCGAAATACCCCTCACCGTAAAGCGCATTTGCAACGGTTTTTGCAGCGAAATCAGGCTTATTCGAAACAATGACAAAACGGTAACCTTCGTTTTTGAGACGGTCGAGAACCTCTTTCAAGCCTTCAAAAATGACGGTTTTGCAGGTAACGTCTGCATTATACAACTCATTGTAAGTGCAAAAAACCGATGCGTGGAGCCCGTCGGTGTAGTAGTTGCGATGGTTGAGCATTCTTTGAATAAGAATTTTAGCACCGTCGCCCGCAAAATATTGGTATTTTTCTTCTTCAATCGGCTCAATGCCGTGTGCCTTGAGCGCAAGATTGCCGTAATGTGCAATGCTGGGCGCGGTATCAAGCACTGTGCCGTCAAGATCAAAAATGCAAAGTTTCATGGAATATCCTTTCTTTTGGAACGAGAATTATTCTAATTTGTTCTCTCAACATTATTATACGCCATTTTGGGGGCTCTGTCAACAGTATTTTTGCATTTGCAAAAGGAAACGCGTATGAATTTGTTTATAAAAAGCAAAAAACGACTTGATTCTTTTGACAAAAAGTGCTACAATGATAATACCAAGAAAATGGAGGAATTGTGTACTATGAAAAAACTGACCTGCCTACTGTTATCCTTGCTTGTGACGTTGGCAATGCTGACGTCCTGCGATCTCTCCGCCCCCTTGGATTTTATCAAATCCGTACTTCCCTCTTCCGGGACGACTGAGGCAGATGTGACAACGGCTACACCCGAAATCACCTCTACCGAGCCCGAGATTACAAGTACCGAACCCGAAGATACAAGCACTGAACCCGAAGGTACAAGCACTGAACCCGAAGGCACAACCAATCAGCCCGAGGGCATAACCACTCAACCCGAGGCTACTCCCCCCGAACCCGAAATCAACTACGGCACGCTGAATACCCCCGTAACCACCACTTATGCGCATAGCGTATGTGCAAATTTCGCAAATAATGAGAGTTCCGCGAACCCCTTCTACGTAAAGGGAAAAGTAACCAAAATCGGTGAGGTAGGAGGCTACTATAAGAACGTTTATTTTACCGACGGCACCACCGAAATGCTCATTTACACCATCAACATGGGAGACGGCATTAACGGATTTAAGGTTGGCGACATCATCACGGCTTACGGCTATATCAAAAACTACAAAGGAACCATCGAAATGGCAACCTACAACGATTCCGTTTACGTATACGTTGTAAAAGTTGAAGCCTCAGATGAAGACACCGACGAGCATCTTTATACCGATTTTACCGCCGAGGAAAAGGCACTCTTTGATGAATTGGTAGGTCTTGTAATTCCCTTTATTCCCAACGACGAATACTACGTAGATGAATACGACTTTGGCGGTGACTTTGGCGTGAACTTTTACACCTTTGGCAACACGCAAGCCGAATTTGATGCATACCGTTCCCTCTTCTCGTCCTACTCCTATAGCGGTAGTGAGCAAGACAACGAGGGTGACACTTGGTACTATTATTCAAAAAATGATGTGTGCGTTGATATGGTCTTTTACTCCTACGAGGGCAACTACGTGGTTGACGTTTACGTTTACATCCTCATTGATGACCCCGATGATAATTGGGGAGACGATGACTGGGGTGACACCGATAATAACGTCATCACCAACCAAGATAAAGGACTCCCCCAAGGCGAAAACGGCATTTATAACATTGATTTCACCAAAGGGAACTACGTTCAAAACGTTACCGATCGGGGCTATTACATTGACGGCTGCCCTACCACAGGCAACCCCGCAGTGCTTGTTATCCCTGTTGAATTTGTCGATATCACCGCCGCAAGCAAGGGATATTCCATTGAAAACATTCAAAGAATATTTACAGGCAAGGACCTTTCGTACTACTCCGTTCACGATTATTTCTTCATTTCCAGCTATGAAAAGCTCGACCTTGATATCACAGTGGTTGATAGCTGGTTCCGCCCCGAAAAGAGCAGCAGCTATTACGAAAACGCCACCTATGATTATAACGGTGAAGAGGTAGCCATTGGCGATCAGCTCATTCTTGACGAAGCGCTGGCATACCTTTCCACAATTATGGATCTCTCCAAATTTGATAGCGACAGCAACGGCATTATCGATGCGGTTGTTATGGTAAACACTCTCAAAATCGGTGAAGATGATTTCCACTGGGCATACAGATATTGGAATATTTACACCGACGACGAGGATTATTTCTACGAATATGACGACGTTAGTGCAAACGATTACGTTTGGCTTGCTTACGAGTTTATGTTTGAGGAATACGATGAATACGGCGACGTTAGCTACGATTCGACAAATCCCCTCAACCCCTACACCTTCATTCACGAATTCAGCCATGTGCTCGGTGCAGACGACTATTACGACACCGCATACGAAGAAAATCCGCTTGGCGGATATGATATGATGGACTCTATGGCAGGCGACCACAATCCCTACTCCAAATTCAATTTCGGTTGGATAACCGCATCTAAGTTGATTGTTACCGACACCAGCGTCACGGTAAATTTGGACGCGTTTGCAAAGAACGGTGACACTATCATTGTTGCAAACAACTGGGATGAATCACTTGGCGCATACCAAGAATATTACGTCATTATGTACTACACAGGAACAGGTCTCAATGCAGGCGAAGGCGGCTACTTTGACCGCGACGGAATATTGGTTTACCACGTAAACGCTTCTCTCTATGCCGAGGAATACGATGGCAAGACCTACTATGACGTATATAACTCCAACACAAATGTGAGCGGTGAAGGCGGAACCGAAGATAACCTCATTGAGTTTGTTCTCACGGGCAAAGGTCACTACACCTACGTTGTAGGCGATACCCTGCCTGCCCTTACCGATGACTTTGGCGACACGTTGGGCTATGCCTTTACCGTCGATTCTCTCGATGCAGAGTCTGCTACTATTACCTTTATAAAGAAATAATTCAAAAGCAAAAAAATAAACAAAAAATACCCGAAAGCCCTATATGTAAAGGGTTTTCGGGTGTTTTTTTGTTCAAACATTTTTTCTCCATCAATTTCAGGGCAAACATTTTTATTCTCATGGATATCATGATTTTTCATATCATAATCCAAAAAAATATCTCACTTGTTTTTATAAATGAGTTTTTATTCCCACTTATTTTCATAAGTCATTTTCAAATCCAAATTATATTTATAAATGACTTTTGCCTTCCCATTTTCATTCATAAAAATGCTCATTTTTCCTTGATTTTTCAAGCGTTTTCATAATTCATTTGGATTTACAATTGAGATATTTTCACTTGTTTTTACAAGTGAGTTTTGCCCTTGCTTTTCAATGAAAAAAGCATAGAAAAAAGACCTCGATCCATCATTGCGATGAAGCAAGGTCTTTTCTTTTTATTGTAGTGCAAAAACGCTCAAACGATAAACGAATTTACCTTTTTTGCGATAATTTGTTTTTGCTGTGATATTTTTATTATTCCCACTCTATCGTGCCAATCGGCTTCGGTGTGAGATCAAACAGAACTCTGTTAATTCCTTCTACCTCGTCGGTGATACGGTTGGTGATACGGTGCAGAACGGTATACGGGATTTCTTCAATGGTTGCGCTCATAGCATCGGTGGTGTTGACAGCGCGAATGATAGCAGGCCAACCCTCATATCTCTTGCCGTCTTTTACGCCAACGCTCTTGAAATCGGGAACGGCAATGAAGTATTGCCATACCTTTTTGGCAAGTCCGCATTTGTCGAATTCTTCACGCAAAATGGCATCCGCTTCGCGCAAAGCGTGCAAACGGTCGCGCGTAATCGCGCCCAAGCAACGCACACCAAGTCCGGGGCCGGGGAACGGCTGGCGATAGACCATTGCGTGCGGCAGTCCCAGTGCATCGCCTACCACGCGAACCTCGTCCTTGTAAAGCAGACGCACGGGCTCAACGAGCTCGAATTCCATGTCCTCGGGAAGTCCGCCCACGTTGTGGTGCGCCTTAACGCCATCGGACTCGAGAATATCGGGATAGATGGTTCCCTGTGCGAGGAAGGAAATACCGCGCAGCTTGGAAGCCTCCTCGGCAAACACTTTGATGAATTCGCCGCCGATGATTTTTCTCTTCTTTTCGGGCTCGGACACTCCTGCGAGAAGGTCAAGAAAACGGTCGGTAGCATCCACGTAAATCAAATTTGCGTCAAGCTCTTTGCCAAACACTTGAATAACCTGTTCGCTTTCGCCCTTGCGCATCAAGCCGTGGTTGACGTGTACGCATACGAGTTGACGGCCAATCGCTTTGATAAGGAGTGCCGCAACAACTGAGGAATCTACTCCGCCGGAAAGTGCCAGAAGAACCTTCTTTTCGCCTACCTGTGCGCGAATATCGCGTACCTGCTTGGCAATAAAGGCATCCGCTAACTTCTTGGTTGTGATACGCTCCATATTTTCGGGGCGCTTGTTAGGCAAATTCATAACGTTTCCCTCCCGCGTGTTCAAAAAATTTTGGGGTTGCTTTTTGATAAAAAAATTATATCACAATTATACCCTTTTTGTCAATAGAAAATCATATGTCATTATGACAAAAAATTACTTCTTTATCGGGGTGGTTCTTGGCAATAAAAGCGGACGACCAAGGGTCACACCTACTTTGCTACTTAGTGCCAAACAACTTTCTTAGCGAGTAGGGTCTGGGCGGTCTTGCGCCTGCCGTCTGTTAGCAAACTGACGACTTATTTTTATAGCCCCTTGTTAGAGCGTTTTTTGGAGGGGGGGGGGGGGAACCTCTTTTTGCAAAAAAGGTTCCCCCGCATTCTTCCATAAAATTATTTCAACTTTTCGAGTGCGGCTTTAACACCCTCGAGGTTTTCTTGATATTTTGCGAGCTTGGCGCGCTCGGCGTCAACAACAGCGGCAGGCGCCTTGGCAACAAAGCCTTGGTTGGAGAGCTTGCCTACAAGACGTGCGATCTCGCCTTCGAGCTTCTTTGCCTCGCCTTCAAGACGTGCGCGTTCCTTTTCGGTATCAACGAGGTCGGCAAGCGGCAAATAAATGGTTGCCGAA
>JAZQKM010000134.1:0-5233 GCA_045542155.1 Eubacteriales bacterium | reverse complement strand
CGCTTTTTGGCGCGACCTGCAGAGCTTTGGCGAATATTCACCGCTTTTTTTGCCTGTTCCGGCTTTTTCACGAGCAAGACCTCCTTCCATATTGTGGTTCTTCGAGTTAATTATACATTATTTTTGCACTAAAATCAATATATTTTACAAAAATTATAAGGAGTGGATAAAAGATATCAGTGTAAATCCTTGTTATAAGCATCAGATGCAACCGCAAGCGCCCAAACACCTTTGCATCCTGCACGGCGCAATAGCTTTGTGCACCGCGCCATACCGTTGCCCGTTGTAACAATATCGTCGACCAAGAGCACGGTTTTTCCGCGGCAATCCGCACCCTTTTTGAGGTTGATGGAACCGCGCACGTTGCGGATACGCTCTACGGGTGTGAGCTTCTTTTGCTCTTCACCTCTGCGCGAGCGGCAAAGCAGCGGCTTTATTTCGAGCTTGCAATTCTCTGCTACGCGACGGGCAAGCTCGGCGGCTTGGTCGATGCCGTTTTGCAAATGTGCACGCCGTGTGCGCGGTAGATAGGTGACAATAACATCCTCGCGCGCCAAATGTTCTTTCTCGATAATATGCTCTGCCATTTTAGAGAGACGCAAAGCGAGAAAATCATAGGCGCGGTCGTGGTTTTTACGTTTGATGAGATATATAAGTCGGCTTTGCACAAGCGTGCGCTTGCTCGGGATGTAATACACCAGCTTTGCAAAGCCGTTGCATTTTGCTTTTCGCATCCGCTCGGGCATACATTCACATTCGGTAACACGGCGTGCACAAATGCCGCAGGTTTCAAGCTCTTCACTTTCCCACTCGTCAAGGCAAGCAGAGCAAAGCGAAGGGGCGGCTTTCTCCGTAAAGGCTTTCCATTCGAGAAGCGTGTGGCAAGCCGCACATTTTGGCGGAAAGAGCAAATCTCGCAAATAGGTTATAGCGCGCATTACTCTACCTCATTCAGCCAACGGCAAAGCCCCGTGTAGCGCATTGCAGGTCGGTTGTTTTCAACCATCGTGCGGATTTTATCCTCGCGCCCTACAAGAATGACCATATTTTGCGCACGGGTGACCGCAGTGTAAAACAGGTTGCGGGAGAGGAGCATTTCGGATGCCGAACCGAGCGGCAGCACTACAATAGGATATTCACTGCCCTGACTTTTGTGTACGGTAACCGCATAAGCAGGCTCGAGCTCATCCAGCATATTGAAGTCGTAGTCGGAACAGCGGTCTTCAAATTCAATCTGCATTTTTTCATCGGAATAGTCGATGCGCAGAATGGTACCAATATCTCCGTTAAAGATACCGTTGCCCCAAGAGCCGTCCTCACGCTCCCAGTAAATGTCATAATTGTTTTTGGTTTGCATCACGCGGTCACCCTCGCGAAAGACGATATCGCGGAAGGTATATTCGCGTTTGCTATCGGATTTGGGATTGAGCACACTTTGGAGCAGCATGTTGAGATGCTCGGTTCCCGTCTCGCCGCGGCGAGACGGAGCAATCACTTGTACGCCCTTGACGCCCATTTCCCCATAGGTGCGCGGCAATCGGACACTGCAAAGCCCTGCCACCGTTTCGGCAATCTCGCGGTCGTTG
The DNA here is from genome assembly GCA_045542155.1 of Eubacteriales bacterium. GTDB lineage: Bacteria > Bacillota > Clostridia > Oscillospirales > CAG-272 > UMGS1865. The sequence goes on along the minus strand of JAZQKM010000134.1, from coordinate 3,647 downwards.
GCACGCGGTAAGAAGAAAAAGTCGTTATCCTTTACATCAAGACGCGGCATTTTGCCGTGATTGATGGCGTGTGCGTTGGTAACGATAAGGCTTTGTTGTGCTTGACGGAAAATTTCATCAAGACGAACGGTAGCAAAACGACCGCTCTGTAACAGGTCGCAGAGCACGTTGCCCGCGCCCACCGAAGGGAGCTGGTCGGCATCGCCGATGATAACCAAGCGTGCGCCCGGCTTGATGGCGCGCAAAAGCGATGCCATCAGTGCATTATCAACCATAGACGCCTCATCCACAATGATAGCGTGCTCATCAAGAAGATTGGTCTCGTTGCGTTGGAAATGCGCGTGACCGCCCGTTTCGTCGCCACCGTATTCAAGCAAGCGGTGAATGGTCTTTGCCTCACAAGAGGTCGACTCGGAAAGCCTTTTTGCCGCGCGTCCCGTAGGCGCCGAGAGGGCAACCTTGAGCCCCATACTGTCAAAAATGTGCAAAAGCGCACGGACGACCGTGGTCTTTCCCGTTCCGGGACCGCCCGTGAGTAGCATAACACCGCTCTCAAGGGCTGCAAAGATGGCACGCCTCTGCTCTTTTGCATATTGAATGCCGCTCTCGCGCTCCTCGCGCTTGATAAATGCATCAATGTTTTCGGTGTTCATCACCTCGCACACCTTATCCAAAAGAGTCATTTTGCGTGCAATGTATTTTTCGTCCTCAAAGGACTGTTTATCGTAAACGTAGTGCACACCGTTTGTATAAACGGTGCAAAGCTTTTTCTCCCTTATCAAGGTAGAAATTGCCTCGTCTACCGCGTCGGTGGGAGCTTCGAGCAATTTGGATGCACCTGCCACAAGCATTTCGCGCGGCAGACAAACGTGCCCATTTTGATGTGCGTTTGCGGTAAGCATATGCTTGACGCCGCTGCACAAGCGTTCTTGGGAATCAAGTGCTATGCCGAGCTTGACCGCCAAACGGTCGGCTCGCTCAAAGCCGATGCCTTCAATTTCTTCGCAGAGCACATAGGGGTTGTTTTTGGCAACGTCTACCGCGCTGCTACCCCACTTTTTGTAAATACGCACCGTGGTAACCGCACCAAAGTGCTCGCGGAAGAAAAGCATCGCTGCGCGAATGCCCGCTTTGTTCTTAAACTCTTCGGAAATCGCACGTGCACGCTTGGGCGTAATGCCTTGAATCTCGGCAAGCCAGTCGGGATGGTTTTCGATAACGTCAAATGCCTCTTCGCCAAACTCGTCAATAATGCGTTGCGCAATTTTGGGGCCTATCCCTTTAATGGTTCCCGAACCGAGATAACGAAGCATAGATGCCTTGTCGGCAGGCAGCTGCTTTTCGGACTGTTCAACCTTGAACTGCCGACCGTATTTTGGATTGTGCACCCACTTGCCCCACACCGTAACGGTATCACCCTCGCCAATATACGGGAGTGTACCCGTAATGGTGATGAGCTCGTCGGTATCGGTACCGAGATCGCAAATGGCATATCCGTTTTCGTCGTTGGCATAAATTACGCGCTCAATACTGCCCGAAAGCTTTACCATGCCCACGTCATCCATTGGCCCTTGCATAAAATTCGCATCAAAATCTGCCATAGCAATCTCCTTTCTTGGTTTTTGTAAGAATTATGGGGAAAACTTCTTGAGAGAAGTTTTCCCCATACCCCTTTCAAGAACTTCCTACAAGAAAACTGTTAGCATACGCCTAACTTTCTCTTGCTGTTCTTCTGTTTTGGCTAAAATTTTGTAATCGTGTGTAGATCATTTCAAAAGTGTTTTGAGCTCGTCGACAAGGTCGCATTCTTCCCAAGGCATTGCGAGGTCTTCTCTGCCCATGTGTCCGTACGCCGCTACTTGGCAGTAGATGGGGCGACGCAAGTCAAATTTTTTGATGATAGCCGCAGGGCGAAGGTCAACCAGCTCGGCAACCTTGGCTTCGATTGCGGTCTCCGCTACGCGAGCAGTGCCGAATGTATCGATGAGAACAGATACCGGCTTTGCTACACCGATAGCGTAAGCAACCTGAACCTCGCACTTGTCGGCAAGGCCGGCTTTGACAACGTTCTTGGCAATGTAACGAGCTGCGTAGCAAGCGGAACGGTCAACCTTTGTGGGGTCCTTACCTGAGAAAGCACCGCCACCGTGACGTGCGTATCCACCGTAGGTGTCAACGATAATCTTTCTACCGGTCAGACCTGTGTCACCCGCAGGACCGCCTACAACAAAGCGACCGGTGGGGTTGATGTAGATTTTGGTTGCATCATCCATCATATCCGCGGGAATGATGTGCTTGATAACCTCGCGTGTAATATCCTCGCGAATTTGCTCGGTGCTTACTTGGTCACTGTGCTGAGAGGAAACAACAACGGTATTTACGCGAACGGGCTTGCCGTTCTCGTCGTATTCAACGGTAACCTGCGTCTTGCCGTCGGGACGCAAATATTTGAGCGTGCCGTTCTTGCGCACCTCGGTCAGGCGGAGAGCCAGCTTGTGCGAAAGGGAGATAGGAAGCGGCATCAGTTCGGGAGTCTCGTTGCAAGCGTAACCAAACATCAAGCCTTGGTCGCCCGCGCCGATGTCAAACTCGTCTGCGTCTCCGTTCTTGGCTTCAAAGGATTTGTTAACCCCCATTGCAATATCGGGAGATTGCTCGTGCAGAGAAATAATAACTGCACAGCTATCGCAGTCAAAGCCGTATTTTGCACGGTCGTAACCGATTTCGCGAACGGTATCGCGTACGATTCTTTGCACGTCAACGTCGGCGCGCGTGGTAACCTCACCCATTACACAAACAAGACCTGTGGTGCAGAAGGTCTCGCAGGCTACGCGTGACATAGGGTCCTGACGCAGCATTTCGTCAAGGATGGCATCCGAAATCTTATCACAGATTTTATCGGGATGTCCTTCGGTGACGGATTCACTTGTAAATAATTTTCTGTTCAATTCGTTCATTTTTTACTCCTCGTAAATATGTTTAACTTCTAAAACATATCTCTTTTTGACAACAAAAAAACTCCGCAACGACGGAGCATTTGGCTCTCATCTAACAGGATTTAGCACCTTACCCCACGGCAGGTTGCTGTAACATCATCGTGCCTGTCACTACGTTACTCTTGATAAGATATATTTTATTGTATATAGTATAACATAAAAAAATCCCCTTTGCAAGAGGGAGAGAGGACTTTTTTTCATTTTTCGTCATTTTTGGTTGCCTAATTGGTGTTTGAGCGGGCGACCTAATGAAAGGCGGCAAGCCGCCACGAGATTGTAAACGATCTCTTCCCCCCTACGATAAACAAAAACAACACCCACCGTAAACGATGGGTGCTGCAATATACCATAAATTTGAAAATTGTAATTAGAAAACGATGCCGTCTTTATTCTCAACCTTTACCATAATTCTGATTGCTTCTTTTGTAAAACTAATCCAGTATTTACCGTTTTCTGCTTGGCGCCAATTTTCACTTGATTCGGTTATTTTAAATCCCTGCTGTTTAATGATCGTTTCAAACTCTTCAAAGGACGAATTGAGAGAAATACCGCAAAACGCGACGGTAGGATCGGTAATGTAAATGTACGTAACGTGTTTTTCTTTATCGGAATAATCGGGATAGGACGTTACCGTGTAAAGAACGCAATGCT
>JAZQKM010000133.1:0-15963 GCA_045542155.1 Eubacteriales bacterium | reverse complement strand
TACGATCCGACTTGGAAACGCAAAACAATGGAGAACTTTACTGCAATCGAGCTGCTCGTTCCCGTATTCCAAAAAGGAAAGCAAGTATACGAGCTTCCCACACTGCAACAAGTGCGTCAGCATTGTGAAGAAGAGATTGCCGAAATGTGGGATGAGGTTCGCCGCTTTAGCAACCCCCACAATTATTACGTGGACCTTTCGCAAAAGCTTTGGGATATCAAGAATGAAATGCTCAAGGCGCGCAAAGGACACGCTGAATGAAAAAGTTACCCGAAACACACAGCTCGGTGCGTTTCGGGTTTTTTATTGTTATAAAAATGTCGAAGAAAAGAGCGAAAGAAGTAAAGTTTTTTCCAAAAAACTATTGGAATTTATAAATATATATGATATAATAAAATAGAATATGGTCAAATCAGACTTTTGGAGGCGGATTATGAATTTTTGGTCAGATATTTGGGCTCGTATCTGCAGTTTCTTTATGCAATACGTGGCAGAGCCAATTTTGAATATGAATGCGCGCGATATTATCGACGTGCTTCTTTTGGCGCTCATTTTATACGAGCTTTTCCGTTTTGTCAAAAACAGACGCGCAAGTCGCTTGACCATCGGACTTTTGATTGTAATGTTCCTGTTGATACTGGTACAGCTTTTGCGTTTACCTGCACTCACCTATATCAGTCGCTTGTTCGGTGCCGCAGCCTTTTTCTGCATTGTTGTTATCTATCAGCCCGAAATTCGTGATGCGCTGGAACGAATAGGGAACTCTACGTTCCTCAATCCGCGTAGCGACACTTTGCCGCGCAAGCATCTGCCGCTTGCCAAATCCACCGCTGAAGAAATGACCGATGCTGTTTTTGCAATGTCCGAAAAAAGAGTAGGCGCTCTCATTGTTATGGAAGGTCTTACAAGACTTGGTGACTATATTCAAACCGGCAAAATTGTGGATGCCCGTGTTACCTCGCATCTTTTGCAAAACATCTTCTACGATAAGGCACCGCTGCACGACGGTGCAGTTGTCATTCGTAATATGCGCATTTGGGCGGCGAGCTGTGTTTTGCCTTCCAGCAACGGAGAATTGGATTTTGGAAGCATGGGAACCCGCCACCGTGCCGCGGTAGGCGTTACCGAGGTAAGTGATGCTTTGGTTATTATCGTCTCCGAGGAAACGGGTGCTGTCTCCCTTGCACAAGATGGCAAGCTTTTGCGTCACGTTGACGAAGAGACTCTCTATGACGTTTTGATGACCTATTTTGCAGGTCGACTCTATTTGCGCACCAAGCGCGGAGTTCACGTCAATCCTTTTGACCGCGTTCCGCTCTATCACCGTCAAACAGAAGAGACGAGTGATTTAATGGACATGGGACAAATTAGCATTATCGAAGAAGAAAACAATGTTCCCGCTGACGAGGAAACGGCTACCGTTGAAAACGATGCCGTAACCCCCACTGAGGAAGAAACCGACAAAGACGATACGCTTTAACGATACCAAAAAGAAACCAAGGAGGAAAGTACAGTGAAAAAGAACGCTGTTGGAAGAATTCTTTATCAAAAGGTTCCCGTAAAGAGTAAGCTTGCATCTTTGCATATTCCTGCGCGCATTGTTTGCCTTTTGTTAGCACTTTTGGTTTGGTTAACGGTATCTGCTCTGGGAGCAAATGCAGCGGGACTTACCCTATGAGTAAAACCAAGCTCCTCATCGAGAGGATTCGTGTGGGCATTGATTGTCCGGACGAAATGATTGCAAACAAGGCAAAAGAAAAAATAAAGAAGGCGGGAATCAATACTTCCGCGCTTCATTTTCGACTTTATAAAAAATCAATCGATGCTCGCAACAAAGAGAATATTCGCTTTGAATGTGCTGTTTTGGCGGAGGGAGAATTTCCAAGTAAAGTGCTGAATGACAAGGCTCTTGCGCGGTTGCAAGCGCGTGTTTTGTTTGAGGAAGAGCCCACGCTTACCTTTGGCGAAGAACCTATCCCTGCAGCCCCGGTGGTTGTGGGAATGGGGCCTGCCGGACTTTTTGCGGCACTTTTGCTGTCACAAAACGGATATAATCCAATTCTGATCGACCGCGGCGGTTCGATTGCCGAGCGTGCGGCTGACGTTGCACGTTTTCGAGCTGAGGGGATTTTGGATACGGAATCCAACGTTCAGTTCGGCGCAGGCGGTGCGGGAACGTTCTCTGACGGAAAACTGATTACACGCATCAACGACCCGCTCTGCAATTACGTGATTAAGTCCCTCGTGACGTTTGGTGCACCCGAAGATATCACTGTTAAGGCAAAGCCGCATATCGGCACGGATATTTTGCGTGTAGTTGTGGATAATATTTTACAAGAAATCGAGCGCCTTGGTGGACGAGTGATTTATCATTGCCGAATGGATGCAATTACGGAGTGCGTAGACAATACGCTCAAGGTTAAAACTACGCAAGGCGATATATCTGCGGGTGCAGTTCTGTTGGCTCCCGGACATAGTGCAAGAGACACCTACCGTTATCTTATCATGCAAAATTATGCGGTAGAAGCCAAGCCGATGTCTGTTGGTGTTCGTGTGGAACATTTGCAAGCTGATATTGACCGCGCTCTTTACGGAGACTTTGCGGGGCATCCCAATCTCGGCCCTGCTGAATATGCTCTTTCCGACACCAAGGGAGAGCGCGGCGTTTATACCTTTTGTATGTGCCCCGGCGGTGAGGTTGTAGCGGCTGCTTCCGAAGAAGGCGGATTGGTTGTTAACGGAATGAGCTACCACGCGCGAAACAATCCAAACGCTAATGCAGCAGTTGCCGTATCAATCAAGTGTGATGATTACGAAAGAGAAGAGGGAAGTATTCCTTTGGGGGCTATTGCATTCCAACGTCGCATCGAGCGCGCGGCATTCCTTGCAGGTGGCAAGGATTACTATGCTCCTGTAATGACAATGCAAGACTTTCTTGAAGATGCACGGACGCACGCGCGCGGACGTGTGGTGCCGTCCTACCGAGACGGCAAAGTCAGAGAGGCTGACTTTGGACAAGTGTTCCCACATTTTGTTACAGATTCTTTGCGCTATGGATTCCGCTCCTTTGGGCAGAAGATAAAAGGCTTTGATGCTCCCGATACAATGCTGACTGCGGCAGAAACGCGTACGTCGGCACCCGTTCGCATTTTGCGCAACAAGGAGACGATGACAGCCATAGGACACCCGCTTATTTACCCTTGCGGTGAGGGTGCCGGTTATGCCGGCGGCATTACAAGTGCAGCTGTGGACGGTCTGCGCGCAGCGATGGCGCTGATGTCTGCAAAAGCACCCACGAAAGAAAACAGATAAGGAGAGAGCAATATGCAAACAAAGGCAGTGGTCGTGGAGATAGACGGCAAATTTGCAACCGTAGAAACAGAACGCAAATCGGCTTGTGAAGGCTGCCACAAAGCAGAAGAGGGAGGTTGCTCGGTTTGCTCGCTAATGGGGGGAGACCGCAAAATTGCAACCAAAGCTCTCAATTCAATGGGCGCTAAGGTTGGCGACGTTGTAACGATTGAAAGCAAAACCGCAAGAATGCTTTGGTACGGCTTGCTTGTGTTTATTCTCCCTATCGTAATTGCTTTGCTCTCGTGGGGAATTTCCTCACAGCTTGCCGCAAACGTCGCAGTGCAAACAGTTTCTGCCTTTGCGGGATTTGCGCTTTCTCTCACAGGTGTAGCTATCTATTCCAAAAAGATCTTAGCGTGCCGTTGTGACGTTGAGATTGTTGAAATTTTGAAAAAGAAAGCAGAAGAATAATTTTAAAATATTTTGAATGACGATTTGGACGGTAAGTATGCCGATGGATCTTATTGCCCACAGAAAGAGATAGGAATGAAAGAACTGAAGAAGAAAAAGAAATGGAGTATACGGTATACTCCCACAGACGCAAACACGGCGGCTGTCAAGCTTCTTGCCGAGCAGTTGGGAGTCTCCCTAACAACCGCAAAGCTGCTCTTTACACGCGGCCTGCGAACTGCAGAAGAGGCAACCGTATTTTTAAAACAGGCAGAAACAAGCCTGCACGATCCCTTTATGCTCAAGGATATCGAACTCGCTGTAAAGCGTATTTTGTTTGCACTTGAGGAAGGAGAAAGAATTGCAATTTACGGAGATTACGACGTAGACGGTGTTACCTCTGTCAGTCTCCTATATACATATTTGAGTCGCTTGGGCGCGGATATCGGATATTATATTCCTTGCAGAAGTCGCGAAGGCTATGGGCTTTCCACCTCTGCAATCGACACGCTCAAGGATAGGGGCGTGGAACTGATTATTACGGTCGATACCGGTATTACTGCCATTGAAGAGGTTGCGTATGCTACACAGCTTGGCATTGATACGGTCATCACCGATCACCACGAATGCCGCCCCGATCTTCCCGAGGCCTGTGCGCTTGTCAATCCGCACCGTCCCGACGATGAATATCCCTTCAAGGACCTTGCGGGTGTCGGTGTTGTATTCAAGCTCATATGTGCGCTCGAAATGACTAGATGTCGCCGCGAGGGACATTCTGAAATTGATGGTGTCCGCGAGATTTGTCGCGAATATGCAGACCTCGTCGCCATTGGTACCATTGCCGACGTAATGCCCATCATAGACGAGAACCGCCTCATTGTGGCGCTTGGTCTAAAGCTGGTGGAAAACACCAACCGTCCCGGTTTACGCGCTCTGATTGATGCGGCATCGGAAAATAAAATGAGGGACCACAAATTCCCGCCCAAAAAACGCAAGATCAACTCGGGTTTTATCGGCTTTGTTTTGGCACCTCGCATCAACGCAGCAGGGCGTGTCAGCAGTGCTTCCATTGCCGTAGAACTGTTGCTCGCTACCGATAAGGAACGTGCCGAGGAGCTTGCCGAAGAACTCTGCGATCTTAATACCACCCGCCAGGTGGAAGAAAACCGCATCGCTACCGAGGTCTATCAAAAAATCGAACAAACGCCGCAGGAGCTTTGCGATCGCGTAATCGTGATTGAAGGCGACACGTGGCAACAGGGCATTATCGGTATCGTGTCTTCGCGTATTACAGAAAGATACGGACTTCCGTCCATTCTCATTTCCTTTGACGGTTCCACACGCGGTTACCCGAGCGAGGATGACCTTGGAAAAGGCTCTGGAAGAAGTATTAAAGGCTTGAATCTTGTAGAGGCACTCGCCAACAGCGAAGAATACCTTGCGCGCTTTGGCGGCCATGAGTTGGCAGCGGGACTTACCATTCGACGCGGCAACATCGATGCTTTCCGCAAACGCATCAACCAATATGCGCGTGAGCTGTTGACAGATGATATGCTTTGCATCTCTGTTGATGCCGATTGTGAGGTTCAAATGTCGGAATTGACGCTTGCGCTGGCGCAAGAGATTGACAAGCTTGAACCCTTCGGCACATCCAATCCTGTCCCCAATTTTGTTTTGCGCGATACAACACTGCTTCGCGTAATTCCCATGGGCAACGGCAAGCATACAAAATTGATACTCGAAAAAGACGGCATTTCGATGGTTGCTGTTTGGTTCGGTATGGAACACACCGCGATTCCGTTTGAAATTGGCGACCGTCTTGATGCAATGTTCCAATTAAACATCAACGAATTCCAGAACGTAACCTCACTACAGATGATCGTGCAGGATATTCAACTGTCTAAATCCTATGAGGATTCCTTCCGCGATGCGTGGGAGCGTTACGAAGAAATCCGTGCAGGTGCTCCCATTACCGCGGACGAAGACGTTATTCCTACACGCGAGGATATGGCGTGCGTTTACACGCTTTTGCGCCGCGAGCATCAAATCGGGCACACCTATTTTCCAATCCGTCGCATCCTTTCTATGGTTAGCCAACAGGGAAGTGCGATTGGTTACTACAAGCTCAAAACCATTATTCGCATTATGCAAGAGCTCAATATCTGTGAGATTACCGAGCCCTTGAAAGATTGTTTTGTGTTTGACTTTTATTTTAACCCCACAAAGACGAGTATTGATAAATCCTCTATTCTCAAAAAGTTGAAGCTCCAGCTTTACAAAGGAGAGGAACCGCGATAAATTTGTACACGAAAGGCGGTGAAGATATGAACAACAACGTGCATACCGATATTTCTAATTTGCTTGGTATGTTGCAAGCAACCGAAAAGAAATACGATATTGAGAAAATAACGTTGGCATACGAATACGCAAACGAGCTTCACCAAGGGCAATTTCGCGCCAGTGGTGAGCCTTATATCTCGCATCCGATTGCCGTTGCAGAGATCGTTGCAGGCTTGGAATTGGATACCGATTCCATTTGTGCTGCGCTCTTGCATGATGCCGTTGAGGATTGCTCCGAAAAGACAAGCCTTAAGGAAATCGAAAAGCAATTCGGTGCTCCTGTTGCCATGCTTGTTGACGGTCTTACCAAGATTGTCACCCTGCAGGTAGAGGATAAGGAAGAGGCGCACATTGAAACCTTGCGTAAAATGCTTTTGGCAATGTCACGCGATATTCGCGTTATCTTCATCAAGCTGTGTGACCGACTGCACAATATGAGAACGCTTGCTGCCAAGCCCGATCCCAAGCGCCGCATTACGGCTCTTGAGACGATGCACGTCTACGCTCCCTTGGCACACCGTCTTGGTATGCAACGTATCAAATTGGAGCTTGAAAACCTCAGTCTGCAATTTCTCGATCCTATCGGTTATGAGGAGGTTCGTCAGCACATAAACGATAAATACGGCGAAAATCAAAACTTTTTGCAAAAGATTCAGGTTGAGGTTGGTGGACGAATGTCCGAAAACGAGATTCAGTACACCCTCGAGGGACGTATCAAATCCGTTTATTCCATCTACAAAAAAATGTATAACCAAAACAAGTCCTTTGACCAAATTTACGACTTTTACGCACTTCGTATCATCGTAGACACAGAATTGGAGTGTTACACCGCACTTGGTCTTATTCACGAAATGTATAACTCCATCCCCGGTCGTTTCAAGGATTATATCTCCACACCAAAGCCCAATATGTACCGCTCCTTGCATACAACGGTCATTGGGCGCGACGGCATCCCGTTTGAAGTACAAATTCGTACCTGGGATATGCACCACATTGCAGAATACGGTGTGGCAGCACACTGGAAATACAAATCCGGGGCTTCCTCTAAGGAAGAGCTCGATAAGCGTCTTGAGTGGATTGCTCGCTTGATTGAAACCGAAGATGAGCAACGCGACCCCGATGAGTTTATGAATGCTCTCAAAACTGACATCTTCCACGATGAGGTTTTTGTATTCACGCCTAAGGGTGACGTATTTGCTTTGCCGAACGGTTCTAACGTAATCGACTTTGCTTATGCCGTTCACTCCAAGGTTGGCGAGCGTATGATTGGCGGTAAGATCAACGGTATGATCGTTCCCATTGACCGCACACTCAAAAACGGTGAAATTGTTGAGATTTTGACCTCTTCTTCTTCCAAAGGCCCGAGTCGTGATTGGCTCAACATTGTTAAAACAAGCGCGGCACGTTCCAAAATTCGCGCTTGGTTCAAGAAAGAGAAGAGAAGCGAGAACATCGTCGTCGGTAAATCGGTTGTTGACGGTGAACTGAAAAAGTATCGCAAGAGCTTTACGGAAGCGCAAAGGGAAGAAATCGTTGCTTCCATCAGCTCGCACTACGGATTTAATTCTCCCGATGATTTCTACAATGCTATCGGCTACGGCGGTTTGTCGCTCTCCAAGTTTGCAAAACGCTTGAAAGATGAATGTGAGCGCCTCATTAAACCCGAGGTTGAACCGACTCCTGTTGCGGATGCTATTCCGCTTCCCATTACTGCCAAGCCCAAAAACGTTAAGTCCGACAGCGGTATCGTTGTGGATGGTGAGATGGGATGTATGGTCAAGTTTGCAAAATGCTGCAATCCTCTGCCGGGAGATTCGGTTATCGGCTTTGTTACCAAAGGCTTTGGCATTTCTATTCACAAATTGGATTGTCCCAACGTTATTCAAAGCAGAAAGACCTCCGAAAATGCCAGCCGTTGGAAAGAGGCACATTGGGAAGGAGCTGTTGAAAGCGGACGCAGTAACAGCATCTACGAGGCCCTCTTGCAAATCTACGTTGACGACCGTATCGGTCTGCTTGCTGATATTACAGCAGCACTTGCAGATATGCGCGTTACTATCTTGCAAATTAACGTAACACCTCGCACCGACTCGGCTTACGTTATCAATATGAAGATCGGATGCCGCAATATCGACCACTATAATTCGATTGTTTCCCGTTTGCGCGGACTGCGCGGAATCGTTAATATTTTACGTGGATTTTCTTAAAGCCAAAGGAGTTTTTGCTAATGAAAGCTGTTATTCAACGTGTTTCAAGCGCGTCGGTCGCGGTTGACGGTCAAATTGTAGGCTCTTGCCAAAGAGGATATCTGATTTTGCTTGGCGTTGCTGAGGGAGATACCGCGTTGGATGCCGAATTACTATGCAAAAAGATTGCCGCACTGCGTATCTTCCGCGATGAAAACGACAAAATGAATCTCTCTATTCGCGATATCGACGGGGAAGCTCTCGTTATTTCGCAATTTACGCTTTTGGCAAATTATCGTCACGGCAACCGTCCCGATTTCTTGGCTTCTGCCAAGCCCGACGTAGCCAACAGACTTTACGAGTATTTCAAGGAACTCCTCTCACGCGAACTTCGCCACGTAGAATCCGGCGTGTTTGCTGCAGATATGAAAGTAAGCTTAACCAACGATGGCCCTGTAACCATTTGTATGGATAGCGAAGTACTGAAAATGAAAAAGTAAGGAACGTTTTTTATGAAACTGATACTTGACGGAAATATCAATTCGTACTATATTCAAACGCTTTGCATGATTTTCTTCCCCGGGGAGAAGTTCGGTGTGGCCGAGCAGCTTGACCCCAACAGTCCCGAACTTTACGTTCGACTTTCTGAAAATGACGATGGCGTTGAGACATATGCCCGTATAACTGTAGGGGATAAGAGTGCGTCTGCAGAGAAGTATTATACCTATTCTGCCGATTACGGCAAAGAAAAGACCGTAAAGCTTGCTTGCGGTGCAGTTGTAATTGCCGTTTGCGGTGAAATTATGGGTTACCGTCCTGCGTGGGGAATGCTTACAGGTGTGCGCCCCTCAAAGGTTGCGACCGAGCTTTTGCAAGTAGGACTTAGCAAAACGCGTGTAAAGCGCATTCTTACGGGGGAATATTTCGTAATTCCCAAAAAAGCAGCTCTTGCAACCGAGGTAGCTCTCAACGAGCAAAAGCTCATTGGAAAGCCGTCACCCAAAGATTGCAGTGTCTATATATCCATTCCGTTCTGTCCTACCAGATGCTCATACTGTTCCTTTGTTTCTTATACTTCACCCAAGCTTCTGCAGCTTATTCCGGAGTATTTAGAGCATCTTCTGTTGGATATGGAATACACCTTCAAAAAGATAAAAGAGCTCGGCTTGCGCATTGCAACCGTTTACATCGGTGGCGGTACGCCCACGATACTCACAGCTGACCAACTGCGTGTTTTGCTTTCCAAAATTGCAGAACTCACCGATGTTTCTACACTCGAGGAATACACCCTTGAATCCGGCCGTCCCGATACCATTACAGCCGAGAAGATGGCGGTTGCAAAGGAATACGGCGTTACGCGCGTATGTGTTAATCCGCAGTCGCTAAGCGACTCAGTGCTGCAAAGCATCGGACGCTCGCACACTGCAGAGGACTTTTTGCGCGCATACGATATCGCCAAGAATTCGGGTATTGCCAATATCAATACCGACCTCATCGTAGGTCTTCCGGGCGATAATTTTAAGAGCTTTTCGGCAACCTTTGATAAGATTCTTTCCCTTCGCCCCGAAAACATTACCGTACATACTTTCTGCATCAAAAAAGCTGCAGAAATTCTTCGTCAAGGCAACAACGTTTACTCCTTGCGCGGTGGAGACGCCGGTAAGTGTGTAGACTATTCTCAACTCAAAGCACAAGAAGAAAGCTATCTGCCATACTATATGTACCGTCAAAAGAACACCGTCGGCAACCTTGAAAACGTGGGATTTTCGCTTGAAGGGTGTGAGGGACGATACAATATTTATATGATGGAAGAAATTCACTCCATCTTTGCTTTGGGGGCAGGTGCAGTTTCCAAAATGGTTGATTATCGCCCCAAGAAGGGCGGCAAGCCGGTAATTGAAAGACTGTTCTATCCCAAATATCCTTACGAATATCTGCGTGATGAAAGCACGCAGGACAAGATGCTGGCGATGGAAGAATTCTACACACGCCGCGGACTTTTGGATGATTTAAAATAAGGAATTACATTGATGAAAACAATTATTAAAAACGCAACTCTGCTTACCGAAACAGGATATGGCGATGGAAAATGGAACGTTATCGTTGATAACAAGCGCATCACAAGCATTACAAAAGAATTGCCAAACACAACGGGCGCAGAGGTAGTTGATGCAAAAGGGAATTTGCTAATCCCCGGTTTTTACAATGCACACACTCACGCAGCAATGACGCTGTTCCGCGGATACGGTGAGGATTTACCGTTGCAAAGATGGCTCGAGGAACGTATTTTTCCTGCAGAGGACCGTCTGAATTATCAAAACGTAACGGTTGCAACAAAGCTTGCCATTGCAGAGATGCTGAAGGGAGGCATCGTCTCCTTCTCGGATATGTATATGTTCGAGGATGCGGTTGCCGAGGTCGTTCTCGAAACGGGAATGAAAGCAAACCTTTCCCGCGCACTTGTGTCGTTTTCGCCCGATGCAAACATTGCAACAGACAATCGCTTTGCCGAAGCCAAAGCCTTGGTAGAGAAATATCAAAATTGCGATGATGAGAGAGTAAAAGTGGATTTCTCTTTACACGCAGAATACACCAATCTACCGCACTATATTGCGCAGGTGGCTGAATATACGCAAGCAAACAATCTGCGTATGCATCTGCACGTATCTGAAACTGAAAAAGAACACAACGAGTGCATTGCACGCCACCAAAAAACGCCTACACGCCTTTTTTATGACTTGGGGGCTCTTAACACTCCCACACTTGCAGCGCACTGCGTTTGGGCAAGTGATGAGGATATTGCCATTATGGCAGAAAAAGGTGTTAGCGCGGTTCACAATCCCGTTAGCAACCTTAAGCTTGGAAGCGGTGTGATGCCGCTTGGCAAAATGCTCTCGGCGGGTGTAAACGTTTGTCTTGGCACCGACGGTGTTGCCTCGAACAACCGCTTGGACATTCTGCGCGAGATGCAAACTGCTGCTATCTTGCACAAGGGAATTTTGCTTGACCCGACCGCAACGACCGCTTCACAAATGTCCAAACTTGCCACGCGCAACGGAGCACTCGCGCAGGGACGCGAGGATTGCGGTGAAATTCGCATTGGCGCACGCGCAGATTTGGTACTCATTGACCGCATGTCTGTGCACAATATGCCTTGCTTTGATGATTATGCTATGCTTTGCTACAGTGCAGAGCGCAGTGACGTCCTTATGACGATGGTCGACGGACGCATACTTTACCAAAACGGAACGTATACTTTAATTGATGTAGAACGTTTGCAATTTGATGCGCAAAAGACGTTTGCTCATTACTTTGATTAACCGTGAGGTAAAGAAATATGAATGCAAAGCCGAACACAACCAAAAAAGTCTTTTTTTCGGGAGTTTTACTTCTAACGCTCTCAACAATTTTAGTCAAGGTTGTCGGTTTGCTTTACAAAATTCCCATGCTCTCGTATCTTGGCTCCGAGGGCATGGGTTATTTTCATTCCGCTTATGAAATTTATGCTGTTTTCTGTATCGTAGCGACGGCAGGTCTCCCCGTGGCACTTTCTGTACTTGTATCAAGCGCACTTGCAGAAGGCAAGGAAAGGGAAGCCGAGCGTATTTGGCAGGTATCCTTAGCGCTTTTTGTTCTTATTGGCCTTTTGGGTAGTCTTCTGATGTGGGGGCTTGCGCGGCCGATTTGCCGATGGATAAAAAGTGAGGATGCTTTGGGATGCATGATATCGATTGCGCCCACGCTTTTCTTCGTTTGTGTGTCCTCGGCTATCAGGGGATATTTTCAAGGATATCAAAAAATGTTGCCAACCGCTATTTCTCAATTATTGGAAGCGCTTGGAAAGCTGGTTTTTGGATTATTATTTGCACATTTTGCGCTCAAACGCGGCGCAAACGTACCGGCTCTTGCTGCCGCGGCGGGATGGGGTGTAACGGTAGGAACGGTTCTTTCAACGCTTTATCTTGCTTTTGAAAGAGTGCGGTTTCGTAAAGGCTTCGGTGCCAAAGCAGGCGCTAATGAACCTCGGCGCTCGCATGAGGTTGAAAAGAAACTGTTGCACATTGCTTTACCCATCACACTCGGTTCTTTTTTAATCAGCTTAACAAAGGTTGTAGATATGAGCATGATATTGCGCCGTTTGCAATCGATTGGATATACTTCGGCACAAGCAAACGAAGCTTACGGAAGCTATACAACGCTTGCTCTTTCTGTTTTTGCGCTTCTTCCAACACTGCTTAACTCGATTGCTTTACCGCTCGTGCCCATTCTATCCTCGTCAATCGCGTCTGGAGATAGGGGAACCGAACACAAAATGATTGAACTTTCATATCGCATCAATGCGCTTATAGCCATTCCCGCTTCTATTGGTATTACGTTGTTTGCAAAGCCCATTCTTTCACTTTTATTTGGCGCTCAAACAGAGGCTGTAGAAACCGCCGCACCGTTGCTTTCCATATTGGGAATCTCTGTGTTTTTATCTTGCATGATAACCGCAACCAATTCTGTCTTGCACGCCTACCGTGAGGTCAAAAAGCCGATTTATTCCACGTTAGCAGGGCTTTTGGCAAAGGGAATAACCGCTTATTTATTCATTGGCATTCCTGCCATTGGGCTCTGGGGTGCTCCTATCAGCAGTTTTTTCTGCAACGCCGTCATTGTGATGATGAATATGCACTTTGTAAGTAAGTTTTGTGATGATATCGATATGAAACCTCTTTTTGTTTATCCCACACTTTTGGGGCTCCTCACGGTTGGCATTGCTTACGGAGAATACTTGCTCCTTTGTTATCGTTTCGGGGAGAATGTTTTGACAACGCTCATTCCAATGGCAACGGCGGCACTTTTATATGTCGTCTTAGGGTGCTTATTCGGCTTGATATCGGAAGAGGACATCTCAGCGCTTCCAATGGGAAAGAAGATTTGCCAAATTCTTGGGAAAATGCATCTTTTGTCGAAAAACGAGTTGGAAAAAACTTAAAAAAGGACTTGCAGAAGTGCAAATAATATGATAAAATAATGGTATAAAATCAAATTGAAGGAAAATGACAATGAGACTTGATAAATTCTTAAAGGTTTCGCGCATTATTAAGCGACGTACCGTTGCCAACGATGCCTGCGATGCAGAACACGTAATGGTGAATGGCAGACGTGCGAAGGCATCCTACGATGTAAAAGAAGGTGACGTCTTAGAGGTTACTTTTGGGCAAAAAACGCTCAAGGTTCGTGTTCTTGACGTCAAAGAGCACGTTGCCAAAGCTGATGCAAGCGCTCTTTACGAGGTTATTTCTTAAAACACATATTTGCGTGTCCATTTGCATAGTTTTATAATAAAACGTTGCAAAGGAGCCACTTATGAATACAGAGAATAAGCAAGCAGAGAATAAATTGCATAGCCTAACAATCAAAAACCGAGAGGGCGCACAAATTGAAGGCGTGTTGGAAGTTATCCGTTTTGATGAGAATGAAGTTCTTTTGGAGACGGTTTGCGGAACGCTTTCCATTGACGGCAAGGAGCTCCATTTGAGTGAGTGGAATGCCGAGCGTGGTTTGGCAGGACTTGAAGGGCGCGTGGATGCAGTGACTTATTTTGATAAGAAACAGGATGATGTAAAAGCGCACAGCGGATTGTTTGGAAAACTCTTAAAATAAACGATGCGACTGTCACAATCAGCGCTGTTTCAGCTTTGTTGCGCATCCTTTTTAGCAGGCGTTATACTTTCTTTCTTTTACGATTTCCTTTACGCGACGCGACTTTTCTTGATGCCGTCAAAATGTCGGTATAGCGTTCTAACCATACAAAAACTGCGCGCGTCACGCATCAAAGAGGGAACAAAAGCAAGAAAAAAAGGCTTGAGGGCAGCTGTCTTTTTTTGCGATGTTCTGTTTTGCCTCGCAAGCGCAATAACCCTTGTTTTGCTCTTATATTGGTTGAATAACGGCTCACTTCGCGTTGCTGCTCCGTTGTGTATGTCCTTGGGATTCTATTTGTGCCGTATTAGCATTTCGAAGGGTATCCGTTGGGGATTTCAATGGATGGCGTTTGGCATAGAAACATTCATTTTGGCTTTGTGTATGCCCATAAAGCGCTTGTTTATTACCATTGCGGCAAAATGCCAAAAGCACGCACAAAAGAGACGTCAAAAGCGTCTTTCAATACAAAGAAAGAAATATACAAAACAAGAACTAACAAGTATTGACAAAGCCGCACAGCGGATTTTACCCATCGATTCAAAAACCAGGATGCAGAAAGGAGACAACCATGCAGCAAAAAGCAAAAAAGCAGTTTAGTTTAGGCCTTCTAATGCGTATTTTCCTCGGACTTTTGGTTGTCATTTCCATTGGCATCTGCGCTCGCAGCATTATGCAATACAATGAGCTTAATCGCGAAGCGAAAGCGCTTGAGCACGCCCTGGATGAGCTTGGGGAAACCCGTGCAAGGCTCATTGAGGATCTCGGCTCTGCCGACCGCCTCAAACACGTGTTAGCTGACTATCAGGTATATAAAGAGCTAGCAGAGTCGGATACTGCACTTGCCGCGGATTTGGTAGAATATCAAGCACAGCTTGATCGCATTAGAGAAATTCTAAACTCTTCCAAAAACAAGGATTACATCGTAAAAATCGCAAGGGATGAATTGAATCTTTACTTTGCAGACGAAGAAATCATTTATAACGACATAAATTAAGTGAGAAATATTATGGCAGAAAAGAAAAACGAAGGACATAAAATCATTGCCCAGAACAAGAAAGCTTGGCACGAATATTTTGTAGAAGAAAAGTACGAAGCGGGCATCGCCCTTGCGGGAACCGAAGTCAAAAGCGTTCGTGCGGGAACAGTCAATCTCAAGGATTCCTATTGCTCATTTGAAAGCGGAGAAATCTTTGTGCTTGGAATGCATATCAGCCCTTATGAGCACGGCAATATTTTCAACACAGACCCGATGCGAAAAAAGAAGCTTTTGATGCACCGACGTGAGATTATGAAGCTACAAGGCTTGGTACAACAAAAAGGATATACCGTCGTACCGCTATCCCTCTATTTTTCGGGCAGTCACGTAAAGGTTGAGCTTGGCCTTTGCCGAGGCAAAAAGCTGTATGATAAGCGCGAGAGCGATGCAAAACGTCAGGCTGACCGCGATATTGACAGACATATGAAAGACAAATCGCATCAAGACTAAAAAAGCGGTATGGATTCTGCAATCCATACCGTTTTTTTGTTTATCTATTGCTTAAAACATCTTTTTCATACTCTTTTACAGCATCGAACCAGCTTTCATCGCCAACGGTGTTTGCACGCGCGCAAAGTTCGTTCCAAACGTCACCTACAGGGTAAAACTTGAGTTCCTCTTGCAGCATCAAAAGTTCTGTAAAGGATTGTGTGTCTTGCAGCTGCTTCAGGCGGTCGTGAGGCATCAAAAGCGCTGTTAGGAGCGATTTTTGGACAGATCGCATGCCAATCACCCAAGCTGCGATGCGATTGATAGAAGCATCGAAATAGTCGGTGGCGAGAATCACACGGTCGAGTGCGTGATTGCGTACAACTTCTTTCATCATTTCTTGCGTTTCATCATCGTATCTGACAACGTGGTCAGAGTCCCAACGCACACCGCGTGTAATATGGAGCGAGATTTTGGGATTGAAGCAGAGAAGTGCGGAAATCTTATCGGATACCACCTCGGTGGGGTGATAATGTC
>JAZQKM010000132.1:0-3151 GCA_045542155.1 Eubacteriales bacterium | reverse complement strand
CGCTGAGGGTATTTGTGTCGCTCTTTGGACCGATGCCGAGAGTGGCAAGCATCTGGCCCTCTACTTTGAGCCCAACGAAAAGGCCATCAAAATTTTGAAGTATTACAACGCCTCCGCAATGGCAAAATAAGAATACATACCCAAAAAAACAGCTCACCGCACGGTGAGCTGTTTTTATTCTTTTGTTTTTTGATGTTTATAATACCATCTCATCGGATTTTTGATAACATAATTGATATGTTCTTCGTAATCCTTTGCATCTCGAATGACATGGTCATAAAAAGACCGTTGCCATATATTTTTTCCATGCTCTTTGTTGTAAAACCGTTTGAACGTGGAAACAAACGACGTCACACGGGAATGTTGCCTTGTAGGGGGCGACGTCCTCGACGCCCCGCCAACTTCGACATCCAATACGCGCAAAAGAAGATGGATATGGTCTGGCATAATCACATATTTTTCAACACTTATATCCTCGTAAAAATCATTTAATTGAAGAATGTATTTTTCCGCAAGTTTTCCACACTCCAAAAGTTCGACCGCTGCCACATTAACATCGTCGCTTGGCGGGGCGTCGAGGACGTCGCCCCCTACAATGTTAGATAGCATCGGTTGCTTATCATTTGTACAAATTGTAACAAAATATGCTGTGGGAATGTTATAATCAAATACTTGCAGGCGTGTGTTTTTACGAGTTGGCAATCTTTTTTCGATATCCATCATACTTTCATTATGGCGCGCCGACACCGATATAATAGGGCTCGTTAAATGCGCCTTTGTGGTATTCTACAACATAGAGGTCACCTTCTTGGAATTGGTAAGCGTGATGTCGAGGTACTACTATGGTTTCCTTTTCTCCGTTTATCGTTACTTTAAATTTCCATTTTCCAATTCTATAACGACCTATGCCACTATAGTATCCTTCGTCTTCTATTGCCACCACATAACGCTCGGGTTCGTGGGGGTCGAAGATATGATTCAAGTGTGCAAAGGTTATTCCAAAAATAAAAAACGAAAGAAACAGTATCCCTATAAAAGCTATAATAGTTGTTCCAATAGGAAGCCCTCTTCCTCTCTTGTTGCCAAGCAACCCTTTTTTGAAAGACCACCAAACGCAAAAAATAGCAGGTATCACACCCAAGCCCAGAGCGACATACCACAACGGGAAGAATACAACTTCAACAAAATCATATCTGCGCCAACTTGTTAAGAACCACACGAATAAAGCTAAAAAACCAAATAAACAAAAAACTATGATCGTGATAATCTTTTTTTCGCGCGCCTTTTGTTTTGCTTTGCTTAATTTCTTTTTCGCCATCGTCTAACTTAATTTTCGCCCGCAATTTGTCTTGCGACATACACGCCGCTGGCGGAGGCGTGCGAGAGAGAGTGGGTGATGCCGCTGCCGTCGCCAATGATATACAGACCGTCGTGCTTTGTTTCGAGGTGCTCGTTGACCTTGACTTCCATATTGTAGAATTTGACTTCTACGCCATACAGAAGCGTATCATCGTTTGCGGTACCGGGAGCGATTTTATCAAGCGCGTAGACCATTTCGATAATACCGTCAAGGATGCGCTTGGGGAGCACGAGGCTGAGGTCACCCGGGGTTGCATTGAGCGTGGGAGTGACAAAGGACTCCTGAATCCTCTGTTTCGTAGAGCGTTGACCGCGAATGAGGTCTCCAAATCGTTGCACGATAACGCCACCGCCAAGCATATTGCTAAGTTTTGCAATGGACTCGCCATAGCCGTTGGAATCCTTAAAGGGCTCGGAGAAATGCTTTGCAACGAGGAGCGCAAAGTTTGTGTTATTCGTGTGCTTTGCAGGGTCCTCGTAGCTGTGACCGTTCACGGTAATGATGCCGTTGGTGTTCTCGTTAACAACCGCTCCGCGAGGATTCATACAGAAGGTGCGAACCTTATCGCCGTACTTGGGCGTGCGGTAAACAATCTTGCTTTCGTAAAGCTCGTCGGTCAGGTGCGAGAAAACCTCGGCAGGCAGCTCAACACGAACGCCGATATCTACGCGGCTCGACTCGGTGGGAATGTCCATATCGCGGCAAACGGTCTCCATCCATTTGGAACCGCTGCGTCCAACGGAAATAATGCACTTCTCTGCCCTATATTCCTTGCTGCCGCAGAAAATTCTGTATCCGCCCTCTTCGCGCTCAATTCTGTCTACGGGTGTATCGAAGAAGAATTCTACCTTATCCGAGAGATGATTGTAAATGTTTTCAAGCACCACGTAGTTGATATCTGTGCCAAGGTGGCGGACAGATGCATCCAAAAGGTGCAGATCATTTTGCATACAAATCTTCTTAAATTTGCTACCTGCGGTAGAATAGAGCTTTGTACCCTCACCGCCGTAAATCATATTAATGTCGTCAACGTACTTCATCAAATCAATCGCCTTTTGCTTGCCGATGTACTGATAAAGCGTACCGCCAAAATCGTTGGTGATGTTATATTTGCCATCGGAAAAAGCACCCGCACCGCCAAAACCGCTCATAATGGAGCAGGATTTGCACTCGATGCAGGTTTTAATCTTATCGCCATCGATAGGACACTTGCGCTTTGAAAGAGCATGCCCTGCCTCGAAAACAGCGATTTTGAGCGAGGGATTGAGCTTAGAAAGCTCATAAGCGGAAAAGATACCGCCGGGGCCCGCGCCGATAATGATAACGTCGTAATTCATATATTACCTCCAAAAAGGTTGATGACAGTAAAATACGGGCTTGCGCCCGTTTCGCATTTTATTATAACATATATTTTAAGAGTTGTCAATAGGAACTCCGTCAAAAAGGGTTGCGCCAAACGGCGCACCCCTTTTATTCTCTTGCTGCAATTTTTTTAATTACCCAAACCACAAAAAAGATGATCCAAGCCAAAATGCACGTTGCCAACGGAAAACACGAGACAATGGCAACAAGTAAGTATCCGATAGCATCCCATCCCGAAGAAAGAAATACCATGGCAAAGCTAATACCTGCACAAAGAATGGCAAGAATGGTGGGAATGAGACGCACGAACACGCGACGTGACAAAAAACACAACAGCAGCTCCACAACAAAAAGAAAGATGCAAGCCGCAATTACAATCAAGTTGGTGGGGTCAAATTCTATACCCATAGTAATCTCCTTTCCGCCGCT
>JAZQKM010000131.1:0-5799 GCA_045542155.1 Eubacteriales bacterium | reverse complement strand
AGAGCATTTTGATGGTTGTTGTTTTGCCGGCACCGTTGACACCGAGCAGGGAGAAGAGCTCGCCTTCATAGATGGTCAGGTTCAGCCCATCCACTGCAAGGACGTCTTTGTATTGTTTGGTTAGGTTTTGCGTTTTGATGGCATCCATTCTATGTCTCCTTTGTGAGTTGATATTATTATGATATCATATTCATTTCACATTGTCAATAGAGTTTGCAAAAAAAGATTTCCAAAAAATATTTAACCAAAAAGTTAAATAACCTATTGACAAACACAAAAAAGTGTGCTATACTATAATTAACCAAAAGGTTAAATGAAGAATTGGCTGTTCTATTACATTCTTTTTGGAGGTATTATGAAACAATTTATTAAGAAGTATTGGAAGACACTCTTGTTTTTTGCCATTGCGGGTCTTATCGGTGGATTTTGCACAGGACTTTACGGATTGGACAGCTATCCGCCCGAGATGCAAGAGGAAGCATTGTCACAGGGATTGACACCCACTATTATGGCGCTTGTTAGCGCTATGCAAGGAGCAGGGTACGGAGTTGTTCTTGGTGCCGTTGGCATTTGGCTTGGCAAAAAGACGGGACTTTGGAAGGATGAGACGCATTTTGAAAAAAAGTCGCTCCTCATCACGCTTCTAGTCACGATTGTTGGCGGTCTTGCTTTGATTCTTCCGGATTTGTTGTTCTTTGGCAGGTATAACGAGGCGATTATGAATTCATACGCGGTGAAGCCCACGGTTCCCTATATAATAGGTGCTATTCTCTACGGTGGCGTAATTGAAGAAGTAATGTTGCGCCTGTTCTGGATGTCTCTTGTCGCCTTTATTCTTTGGAAGCTGTTTGCAAGAAGCAAAGAAACACCAACAACCGCTATTTTGGTTGCATCTAACATTATCGCGGCTCTCTTGTTTGCCGCAGGACATCTGCCCGCAACCTTTATGATGATTGGAAGTTCTCCCTTGATTCTTTTCAGATGCTTCTTGCTCAACGGAGGCTTCGGCTTGTTATTTGGTTATTTGTATCGCAAACACGGTCTACGCTATTCGATGCTTGCGCATGCGGGATGCCATATCGTATCCAAGCTGATTTGGATTTTATTCATTTGATTTTCATATTATAAAGGAGGACATACTGTGGGACTACAAAATACCATCAAAGCCTTGTCCGATCCCATTCGTCGCGAGATTTTGGAGATGCTAAAAGCAGGTCGCTTGGCGGCAGGGGAGATTGCGGAAAAATTTCCCGTCAGCGGCGCGGCAATTTCCAAGCATCTCTCGGTTTTGCGCGAGGCGGATCTGATAAGAGACACCCGAGAGGGAAAGTTTATTTATTACGAACTCAACACCTCTGTACTTGAGGAAGTGATGCTGTGGATCAGCGGCTTGAAAGGAGAAAAACATGATTAAGAAGAATTTGAAGGTTTTGATTATCACATCGATTATTATTTTGTTGCCGATGGTGGCGGGACTCGTTTTATGGAATCAGCTACCCGAACAGATTCCATTCCATTGGAACGCGGCGGGCGAGGTTGACGGTTGGGCATCCAAAGGTGTGGCGGTGTTTGTTCCTTCCGCTGCAATGCTGGCGCTACAATGGCTGTGTGTGCTTGTCACATCCACAGACCCCAAAAAGCAGAACCATCCCAAGAAGGTGGTGCATTTGGTTCTTTGGCTGATCCCTTTGATCACTGTTTTTATTTCAGCTCTTATGTATGCTGCTGCATTGGGCGGAAGCGTGCGTGTTGAGATGCTGATGCCCATACTTCTTGGTGTGCTATTTATCGCTATCGGCAATTATATGCCCAAATGTAAGCAGAACTACACCATTGGTATCAAAATTCCGTGGACACTTGCCAGTGAAGAAAACTGGAACAAAACTCACCGCCTTGCAGGTTGGGTTTGGGTTGGCGGCGGCATTGCTGTTATGCTGACAGGATTTTTCAATCTCTTTTGGCTTATGATGGTAGTAACCGCAATTATGGTCTTGGTGCCGTTTATCTATTCCTATATTTTGCACCGCAAGGGTGTGTAATCAAAAAGAAAAGCAGCCCTCGCTCTTTTGAGCGAGGGCGTTTCTTATTTGGCTTTGGGGATATACCGTACTTCATTAACAGCATATACCGTTACAAAAGCCTTGGGGTCGGTTTTGCGCACAAATTCCATCAGCTTGCGGTATTCGTGTTTATCTACAATGGTGATGACTTCTTTTCTTTGCACGTTATCATAAGCGCCTGTAATTTCATTGATAGTTGCACCGCTGTGTAGGTCGTGCAGAATGTATGCTACAATTTCATCGAGCTTTTGCGAAATGACGCACACGCGGCGTTTGATATTGAGACCAAATATAAAATGGTCAACAACAATGCCACAAAAATAGGTTGCGAGAACACTGAGTACAACTGTTTTGGTGTCATAACTAAACGCTGACGTTAAAGCGACGGCAATACCGCAAACAGCACCTGCCTTGCCAAGCTCAATACCCAAAAATTTATTGAGTATTTTTGCAACGATATCCAAACCGCCCGACGAGGCGTTACAGGAGAACAAAACTGCCATTGCTACACTTACAAGAAGAATGTAGCACAATACATCGAGTACGGGGTCTTGCGTAAGCGATTGAAAGTTAGGGAATATCCATTCAAATACGCCTATAAAAGTAGGAACCATAACAGAGGTATATACTGTTTTGGCGCCGAATCCGGGTCCGATAAGGAGAAATCCCGTAATTAACAACAATACGTTGATGGCAAGGCTGAGTATGGAAACAGGCAAAGGAATAAAATTGTTGATTACCATAGCGAGTGCGGTTGCACTACCAACTGCAACTTTGCTCGGTAGCATAAAGAAGAAAATGGCAGCGGCTACCCAAACGGATCCAAAAGTTATAATTACAAATTCCTTCAAGGTGTGAAGAATATTTGATTTTGTCATTATATATCGCCTCCGTTTCAATCTTCTCTGGAGCATTTTTCGGCGTCGATTGCAAGCACGAGCATCAAAATGCAAACTGCGTGATTGGGATCGCGTACGTCGATGGAGTATGTATCTGTCCAATGAAACAGCTCTTTGCTTACGCTGGCAATGCGTTGCCCTCTTGCATCCACAATGTTATAATCCCACTCGAACCAGTTGCCCTCTACCTGCCAGCCGTTGCAGTCGATTGCAAAGCGTGGCTTAAAGAAAGAGAACTCCTTGCGGATAGAGCCTACATATCGACCGTCGAGGTACATTTCAAATCGCGGCAGCCAAGAAAGGATGCGTTCCTTAACAACACCGATCTCGCGACCGCGCGCATCA
This sequence comes from Eubacteriales bacterium, assembly GCA_045542155.1. Taxonomy (GTDB): domain Bacteria; phylum Bacillota; class Clostridia; order Oscillospirales; family CAG-272; genus UMGS1865. The sequence continues at coordinate 2,495 of JAZQKM010000131.1, read as the reverse complement.
TAGATGCGTAGGAGATGTCCCCATGCGAGCTCGCCTCGAACTGTGTAGAGCACGCTGCCTGATTCATCGTAAATATCGTAGCTATCAAACCACGAGAACATACGCTCTTTAAATAAAAGCTTCATATCGTTTCCTCTTGTTAGTATGCAGTTGAAATGAGTACCGTTGCGGTACCTGTCAAAGTAACGCATTCAAGGCTCGCGGGGAGCAGAATACTGTCACCGCGACAGAAAGAGTAGGATGCCTCATCGCATTCGATTGTGCCTTCACCGTCGATGCAAAGCAGATGATGCAAATAGCCGTTTTGGGATAACGTGTGCGTATTTTTGCGCAAAACCAGCTTTTCTACGCGGAAATAGTCGCAATCCGCAAGCACATCTTCACGTGAAGCGGGGAGCCCGCGAGAGTAGCGAATGGCATCAATTTCGTCCTCATCAAAGGGGCGAATGACATCACACGCTTTATCGATATGCAATTCACGCAAGGAGCCGTCCGCCCCGCGGCGATCATAGTCGTAAACGCGATAGGTCAGGTCACAGTTCTGTTGAATTTCGGCAATCAGAATCCCCTTGCCAATGGCGTGGGGAAGCCCTGCGGGAATGAAATAGGTCTCGCCCGCGCGCACCCTTTGCACCTTGAGGGAAGACATCAATTCCCCCTTTTGCAATGCGGCGCAAAAATCGGCGGTGCCGATGCCATCGGCAAGACCGCAAATGATTTCGGCATCCTCGTCGGCATCCACAATATACCACATTTCGGTTTTACCGCGGTCGTTTTCTACACGCGCGGCGTAAGCATCATCGGGGTGTACCTGAACAGAGAGGCGGTCGGCAGCATCGATGAATTTGATAAGCAAGGGGAACTCGCCGTTTGCAAGAGTAGATTTACCCATCAATTCAGATGGACAGTCGCGCAAAAGCTCACCAACGGCTTTGCCTGCGAGGGCACCGTTTTGAATGGTACTCCTCTCTTTTTGGCGCACGGTCAGTTCCCAGCTTTCGCCAACCGTTCCGCCATCGGGCGCACATTTATTCCATTCGTGGGGCAGTCGCGTGCCCCCCCAAATAGGCGATTTTGTTATGCCTTTTAACTTTAGAGGATAAAATTTTTTCATTCTTATCTCCTTCAGTATTAAACTGATAAAGTGTTCTTAGTATCTGTCATCTGTTTGGGTTAATGTTTTACACAAAAGTTGTGCTTCCTTTTTGAGAAAGCTTTTTGGAGGGGGTGCGGGGGAACTCTTTTTCACTTGAAAAAGGTGCCCCCGCAATCCATCAAAGCTTTTTCAGTTTGGCATAAGTAGCCATCAGCTTTTTTGTGCCTACGGTGTCGAACATGATTTCATAGAGCGTGTCTGCACCCATCGACTTGACCGAGAGAATTTCCCCCTCGCCAAAGTTCATATGCTTAACGCGGTCGCCGGGGGCGAACACCTCGCGCGCGGTGCCGGCGGCAGGACGGGCAGGCGTTATGGGCTTGCCAAACGAGGGCGTTTGCTGTGTACGTGTTGCGCTTTCCGAGTAATAGGTGCGCTTTTGTTGCACGGGTGCGTTGAAGTTGTTTCCGTAAGCACCGTGCTGACCGTAGGTGTATTCGCTGTAACGGCTTTGTCCAACACAAATGTTGTTTGCTTGTCCCTCGTCAAGCTTTTCGATAAGGGCTTCGGGGATTTCACTCACAAAGCGTGAGACGGGATTATACATCGTTTGACCGTAAAGGAGACGGTTGCGTGTGTGCAGGATGTAGAGCTCTTTTTTGGCACGTGTAATGGCAACGTAAGCGAGACGGCGTTCTTCTTCCATTTCGGTCGGCCCTTCGGTAATGGTCTGCATACCGGGGAAGAGTCCTTCCTCCATGCCCGGCAAGAAGACTACGGGGAATTCCAAGCCCTTGGCACTGTGCACCGTCATCATTACAACGGCATCGGCGGTCTCGTCGTAGCGGTCTACGTCGGCAACGAGCGCGGTCTCTTCCAAAAATCCGGTAAGTGAGGGCTCGTCGTTATCCTGCATATATTCGAGGATGCCCGATTTGAATTCATCAAGGTTTTCAAGGCGGTCTGCCTCTTCGGGGCCTGCGGCCACAAGCATTTGGCGATAGCCTGTTTTTTCAAGCATCAAATCAAACAGAGCATCCAAAGGTGTGCTCTTTGCAAGATGGGAGAGGTCGTTGATGATGCCCGCAAATTGCAAGAGTGTGGCGGCACTGTTCTTGAGAGCCACAAAGTTGTCGGCACGCTCGATGACCGAGAACTGACTGCATTCTTGCTCGGCGGCGATGAGAGCAACGGTTTCCAAGGTCTTGGCACCGATCTTGCGGCGCGGCTCGTTGATGATACGGGCGAGGCGTGTGTTGTCATCGTGGTTGCTGATGAGTTGCAGATATGCTACAACGTCGCGAATTTCCTTGCGGTCGGTAAAGCGCGTGCCACCGAGAACGCGATAGGGAACAGCCGCGCGTGCAAAGGCCTTTTCGATGCTTTGCGATTGTGCATT
>JAZQKM010000130.1:0-5627 GCA_045542155.1 Eubacteriales bacterium | reverse complement strand
GCTGCGCGGCATGGTTACCTTGCTGCTTAAGAACGGACAGATCGAAACCACGCTCACCAGAGCTAAGGAAGTTCGTTCTATGGCAGAAAAGATGATTACGCTTGGTAAGAAGAACACCCTTGCAAGCCGTCGTGCGGCTCTCGCGTACATTACCGAAGAGGATGTTGTATCCAAGTTGTTCAACGAGATTGCTCCCACTTATGAGAACCGCAACGGCGGTTACACCCAGATCTTTAAGCTGGGCGCACGCCGCGGTGACGCAGCTGAAATGGCTATCGTAAGACTCATCAAGGAAGAAGCAGCAGCTCCCGTTGAAGAAAAGAAATAATTAAAAACAAATTAGAGGAGTCTCATTGAGACTCCTCTTTTTTTATTTCACAGCACACTTCTCAATAATTGAGTTTGAATAGGAAAAGTTTTTTAATTTATTATTTTGGGGTATAAAATTGCAGATAAAAGCGTATTGGAATGCATAAAATCGAATTGTGGGGAATGCATCGGAAGCAAAATTTACCCACAGGGCATATTTTTGTGCTGAAAATGGACTTTATATTAACAAAATGGAAACGTTTCCAAAAAAGTATTGCAATTTTCGTTTTTTTGTGTTATAATACCATTGGAAACCTTTCCAAACAGCTGTTCTATTGTCATTTTGTACATAATGTTGAACAAAAGTATGGTTTTTTAAGAAAAATAAGGGGAGTCGTTTATGGCAAAATTATTGTTAAGACACGTTTATAAGGTATACGCAGGTACCGGAAAGGCAAAAAAGAATGCTAAAGGCGAAGCTAAAAAGAGAAGCGGAGACTTTGTTGCTGTTAAAGATTTTAACATGGAAATCAATGACGGTGAATTTATAGTATTCGTTGGCCCTTCCGGTTGCGGTAAATCAACCACTCTGCGAATGATTGCAGGCTTAGAGGAGATCAGCGGTGGCGAACTTTATATAGACGACCGCTTGGTCAATGATGTTGATGCGAAGGATAGAGATATTGCGATGGTTTTCCAAAGCTATGCACTTTACCCTCATCTTACTGCCTACGATAATATAGCATTTGGTCTTAAAATGCGTAAAGTACCCACCCCCAAGCTCGACGAGAAGGGAAATCAGATCATAGCGATTGATGATCGGAAAATTGCCCAGATAAGCAAAAGGTTGAAACGACTTTACAAAGAGCAGGTTACTCTAACAAAGGATGCTGCAGGGTGTGAAGAAAAAGACGTTGAATATTATGGCGAAAAGAAGGCATTGGTTGAAAAACGTATTGCAGATGCCGAAAAAGATCTGGAGTACTACAAAAGCACTGCCGTTCCTTTGTTCAACTACGTTCATATGACCAAGAAAGAGATAGACGAAAAGGTACAATGGGCAGCTGAAATTTTGGGAATTGAAGAATTGCTTGACTCAAAGCCTGCAGAAATGTCGGGTGGTCAGCGTCAGCGCATAGCACTGGGCCGTGCAATGGTACGCGGGCCTAAGGTTTTCTTGCTGGATGAACCGTTATCCAATCTTGACGCAAAATTAAGGACGGCGATGAGAGCAGAAATCGTTAAGCTGCACAATGAGCTTAAAACCACCTTTATTTACGTTACTCACGACCAGATAGAAGCTATGACGATGGGTACGAGAATCGTTGTTATGAAGCTCGGCGTTATTCAACAAATCGATACGCCCACAAATCTGTTTGACTATCCCGAAAACAAGTTTGTAGCAGGCTTCATAGGCACTCCGCAAATGAACTTCTTTGAGGTTGATATTAAGCGTGTAAGCAATAAGCTCAACGTTGCTTTCAAGGATGGTCAGAGTGTAGATTTAGACCTTTCAAAATTGCGTACAATACAGGATAAATACCTTGACGGCAACGCTCACACCGTTTACCTTGGCGTAAGAAGCGAAAACATAAAGGTAGGTGGTGGCGGCATTAAAACCACACTTTCGATCAAAGAGGTTTTGGGCAACACCACGCAACTGTTTGTTCGCCTGGAGAAAAAGGGCAGTGACATTATCGTCAGTGTGCCGGAAAGAAACGAGTTAATACCCGGCGACATTGTACGTATTGAGTTTATCGAAAAGTTTATTCATCTTTTTGATAAAGAAACCGAAATGGCAATTATGTCAAGAGAATACGGCAATCAGTAATTTATGAAGAAATGGTTTAGATTTTTTGGCCTTAGCTTTTTCTCCGATAAAATATCCAAAGAAGGGGCAAGGCGTGGGTATACAAACGTTTTTATCGGGTTGCTCTTATCGTTTGCCTTTTTATGGGCAGGCTTTGTTGGCGGAGATATGTTGCCTTTCTCGGCACATTACAACAATTCGTCTGATTTTCAGGCAACCGTGCGTGCGGTTTTTGCCAATTCTGATGTCAATAAGCGCATTAGTATTGAAATGCAAGGAAACCGTCTCAAAGCAAAAAAGCACGGCGGCGAATATACCGAAAGCCTTTTGGTAAACACCTTTGAAAATGATGCCGATAAACAAAATTATTCAATAAACGGTTATAACGTAGTTATTGATTCTCGTCCTGCGAATACCCTTGCTGAGGTTGAAGCTTACTGCGTTTCCAACGACGGTAAAAATACCGTGATTTCATATCAGGATTACCTTACGTTAAGCGACGTAGCAAGGCTTAATTTTGATTTCAGATTAAGGTATACGGGAAACGAGCTTGTATTAAGTGATGAATTGGTCGAAGCTTATAGGGCATATCTTGACGGATCAAGTGATGAAAACAAAGGCAAGACCGAAAAGATTGCAAAAGATCTCACTGAAAACAAGATCACAAAAAGCGAATATAGCAGAGCCATTTATGAGCTTTATTTTACAAATTATTACCCGGAGATAACCGAGTATGAGAGTAGTTCGAAGGTTCCGCTGCTCCGAAATTATTATTATCATCAATATCTAAAAAACGGCGAGAGCAAGTATTTATTTGTTTTTGATGATTACATGGCGGGCTCCTTTGAAACCGATAGCAAAATAAATTATTCCTTCTACGGCTTTTACAGTAACGCAGAAAACGGCGTTTTGGTTGCAGAGGATACAAAGCAAGCAGAGGCAAACAAGGCTGCGGATGATTTTATAAAGAAGTCTTTTGCTTCTATTGCACCTTTAAGCTGTTATTCCTATGCTATGAATGTTTTTTCGCTCATACCTTTTATAGCACTTATGCCTATGGTGGTCACCCTTTTAGCCTATTCAATATTAAGGCTGCGCGGTGTTAACGAGGTAACTTCCCTGGGCTCAATGTTCAAGGTCATCGGATCATACGTATGGGTTTCGGCTGCGATATCTGCCGTGCTTACCGTGATCACCGCATTCTTTGTTCAGCGAAATACACTTACCGTTCTGCCGCTTTTGTTATTCTTTATAACGCTGGCAGTCAGGTCGATAGTATTCGTTATCAGGGAAAGCAAATCATACTCAAAACAATCAGAACAACAAGAAACAGTACAAACGGAGGCTTAAATTGTTACTTTGCATTGGTGAGATCCTTGCCGATATGATTGGCGAGGAAAAAAACGGAATTACTACTTATGAAAGAAAAGCAGGTGGTGCGCCCTTCAACGTTGCCTGTGCATTAAAAAAGTTTGGTGCAGAGGTTAAATTTGTTGGCAGTGTTGGCGATGACCTGATAGGTCAGTTTTTAATAAACTATGCCAAAGGCTTTGGTATGGATACCACCTATATTCATCGGGATGCAGAGCGTAATACCACACTTGCATTTGTAGAATTAAACGAGGAAGGGGACAGAGATTTCTGCTTCTACCGCAAGAACACAGCGGATTACTTTATGCCCGGTGTCAGCGATGAGCTTATAAAATCGGCAGATACTGTATGCATCGGCTCACTTATGCTGGCAGATCCAAAATGTGTAGAATACGCATTGGATATAATAGAGCGCGCACACGCATTCGGCAAAACGGTTGCGTTTGATGTTAATTATCGCACCGATATTTACAGAGACACGGAAAGTGCTGTAAAAACCTACAAAAAAGTTTTGGCAGCGGCGGATATCGTTAAGTTTTCCGAGGATGAGGTCGAGACCTTTACCGAGGAATATGTAAATTCGCTAACCGACAAGTTGGTTTTGATAACTTTGGGCAAAAACGGTAGTGAATGGCGATACAAAGGTCAAAGAAATCAAATTCCCACAATAACAGTCAAGCCGATTGATACCACGGGGGCAGGGGATGCGTTCTTTGCAGGTGCGCTTTCTGTTATAGACAAAGAGGTAGGAAAGCCCTTGACCGAGCAGCTGCTGAACGATGCCTTAAGATTTGGCAACATTGCAGGTGCCCTAAACACCACAGGTCGCGGTGCGATTGATAACCTACCTGATTTAGGTACCATAAATACATATCTTAATACATAAGAGGGAGGAGCAATCATGAAAAATTGGTATAAAATGATATGCTTGGCATTGGTTGCCGTTATGAGTTTTTCATTGGTAGCTTGCAATTTGATTAACGATTCGACGGATGACGCGGTTGGCACAAAAAATGAAACCGTCGGCTTTACCCCCACGGGAACCGTTGACAAAGGCACGACAAAGCAGAACGTCAGTACAGAAGGCAAGAGCGATGGTGTTACCTTCGAGGAGATCACTGACTACGAGACTATAGCTAATGATGTCAATATGGAAAGTCAAGCTGATAGCTTTACCCTTTCAAAAACCGCTTACGGTGCAGAGGATAAATTCGTTTACACCGCAACCGCTTCTTTTGAAAGAGGTGTGGCTTCGGGCCTTGTCTTTGGCGCAGAAGACGGTTCTCACTATTGGGTGTTCAACGTGGATAGAGCGGCTAACCTTGTAAAACTGCTTTACTTTACTGTTGAGGACGGAAAAACAACGGCAGTAGAACTGCTAACCGACTACTTTATCGGTAATGATAAAATGACCGAAAGCGAAAGACGTTTGGTAGGCGCAAAGGTTGCGGGCATAGATAAGGTTCAGCTTAAAGTCATTATTACTCCCGGCGAAGACGGTGCTTATGCGGAATTTTATGCAGACAACATCCGTAGATTCGGCATTGATAGAACCATAGATCTTAACACCTTGGAAAAACTCCCCGAGGATGTATCCTACGGCGGCGGTAATATCGGCTTTAACTGTTTCAATTCAAAGGTTAAGTTTACCGATATCTATTACGGCAAGAGCGATTATTCTTATTACACCGAGCTCTACCGTAACCAGTATCATTTTTCGCAGTATGCACATTGGAACAACGACCCCAACGGTCTGATTTATTACGATGGATATTACCACGTATTCTACCAACACCATCCCTACAACAACTATTGGGGCGATATGTATTGGGGACATGCAAGAAGTAAGGATCTGGCTCACTGGGAGTTGCTTCCTATATGTTTGTTCCCCGATGAAGATTGGGGCACCGGCGCAGGCTATATGTGGTCGGGCTCTGCTTACGAGTACAGAAAAGGCGACAGCGAAGCGATAGACGCACTCAACTGGTTCCCGAACGGAAATGGAAACGGTATTGTTGCTTTCTATACCCGTGACGGCGGTATGCAGGATCAGATGATTATGTCCAGTGACGACGGTGGTATGACCTGGACAAAACGCAAAATGATTCCTCAAACGGTTGCAACCGCTCCCGAATAT
>JAZQKM010000129.1:0-8820 GCA_045542155.1 Eubacteriales bacterium | reverse complement strand
GGAGACGTAGACGATGCGCGCGAAGTTGCGCTTAGCGAGGTAGGTAATGAGCTCGGGTGTGCTTCCCTTGCGAGGGGGGTCCATTATAACGGTTGCTCCCGATACGTCGCCGTGGGCGGCTTCTGCTCGTTCCAACAGCTTTTCGGCGTTCGAAGCATCGCCGCAATAGAAATAGGCGTTTGTTATGTTGTTTCGCGCGGCGTTCTCGGCGGCGCGTATGACGGCTTCCTCGACGATTTCAATGCCGATGACTTTTTCGGCATCCTTTGCCATCGAAAGTCCGATGGTGCCAATACCGCAATAGAGGTCGAGGACGGTCTCTTTTCCTGTCAGCTCCGCGCGGTCGCGCGCGATTCCGTACAGCAATTCGCAGGCGTTATGGTTGACTTGATAGAACGCACCTGCGGAGATGCGGAAGGTCAGTCCGCACAAGATATCCTCGATGTAATCGCGTCCACCAATGCAGCGGTAGTCATCACCGAGAACGACGTTGGTGTTCTCGCGGTTGACGTTGAGCATTACGCTCTTGACAGAGGGAAAATGCTCTATCAATTCGCGTGCAAGTGTATCTTCGTTTTTGAGGTGTGTGCCGTTGACAACAAGGCAGACCATCACCTCACACGTCTGGGCGCCTGTGCGCAGATAAATGTGGCGCAACTCGCCGCGTCCGTTTTCTTCTTCGTAAGCGCGGATGCCGTTGCGGCCACAAAATTGACAAATGTATGTAACAATCTCTCCAAAAAGAGCAGGTTGCAGAGCGCAATCGGACATAGGCACGATGCGATGTGTGCCTGTGGCATAAAAGCCTGCCATCATTCCCTCTTTACCGTTGGCAACGGGATACTGCGCCTTGTTGCGGTAGCGTGTCAGCTCTCCTGTGTGGCGAAGCTCTCCCACAGTCACATCCGAAAGTCCCGCTTTGCGGAAAGCGTTTTCGACGTAATCGCGTTTGAGCTTTGCTTCGTGCTCGTATTTTATGTGCTGATAGACGCACCCACCGCATCCTGCGGCAGTACAGACACCATCCGTCGCGCGAAGCGCGGAAGGCTCTATCATTCTTTCAATTTTGGCTATCAGATAGCTTTTATTGACCTTAATGATGCGTGCATCCAAGAGGTCATCGGTTACGGCATCGCGCACAAAAATGACCTTGCCGCGCGCGCCGTTCTTCTCTTCTGCGTGTGCCACACCAAAGCCGAGATTGTTTATCTCTTCGATGCGGACGCGCAAAATATCGTTCTTTTGCATCAGACGTAGAACTCCTTGCCGTTTTCAAGGCAGAGGCAAGCCAATTTTGCACCGCAGTTGATGCGAATGACGTTGCCGTCTCTTTCAATCTTACCGCTCTTGGTAGGCTCTCCGCCAACAACAACGATGGCATCCTTGATTTCGGGTGCCTCGGCATCCTCTGCAAAAAAGTCCTCGGGCTCATAGTCTTCAAGGGCAGTATCGGCATCATAGTTGGCAATGCCGCGGCTCATCAGAATATAGGTTTTGCCCTTGACGTTTGCTTCTTCGTAAAGGGTCATTTCGGTCAAGTAGTCAAGCACACCCTCACGCGCATCTGCATCGAGTGCGCGGAAACCGTCGAGTGTGGGTTGTCCGCCTTCGGCGACCCAAGCGGTCATCTCGGAAATATAGTTTGCATCGGGCGTGCTGCCACCCTTAAGCATTTTATCAAAGCCGTAAAGCATACGGGCAGCAAGATAGTCACGCGCACCCGCTATCGCGTAGACGTTAGCGCGCATACTGATGTCCTCAAGCAGCTCCATCGGCTCGTCACCAAAATCGACGGTGTTGCCGAGGATATAAAGCGTATCGCTATCGTTGATGAGAACGTTATCCATCAACTCCTTGAATTTTTGGTAGTTACCACAAATATCGGAAATTACGTAGGTCATTTTCATTCTCCCTATTATCAAACAAATTCTGCGGGGTAGCTGTTGACGATATCGACTGTGAGTGTTTCATCTGCTTCGAGAAGCAGCTCGCGAATGCGGTCGCATACAAGGTTTTCGGTAAAGAAGTGACCGCCTTGAACAAGGTTCATACCTCGCTCGGGTGCCTCGGTAAGTTGGTCGTGCTTCAGTTCACCCGTGAGGTATGTGTCAGCTCCTGCGGCAGCCGCAAGTGTGACCTCGCCTGCTCCGCCGCCGCCCAATACGGCTACGCGAGAGACGGGCTTGCCCGCATCGCTGATTTGTACGTGCTCGGCACCCGTTGCATCTTTGACAAGAGCAGCAAAATTTTTAAGGGTCATCGGCTGGGGAAGATTGCCGATACGGCCAATTTCCTCGCCATCTTTACCAAAGGGAGTAACGTCGCAAAGGCCTACGGCATTCGCCAAGACGTCATTTACGCCACCACCTACAGCATCGAGACGGGTGTGGAAGCTCATAGCACAAACGCCCGATGTAAGCAGACGGATGACCTTGTTAGCAATGGTTTCACCGACTGCCACCGATTTGAGGGGGTGGAAAATGAGAGGATGGTGTGACACAACAAGGTCGTATCCCTCTTTGATTGCCTGCTCTGTGACTGCGGCAGTAATATCGAGTGCCACCAACACACGCTTTACCTCGGCTTTGTCGTTAGCACAGACCATCAGTCCGTCGTTATCCCACTCGCAGGAAAGTGAGCGCGGGATTTTCTCTTCCAAAAACGCATACAATTCTCTTACCTTCATTTCAGTGTCTCCAATCTTGCCTTCAAAAATTTCAGCACACGCTCTTCGTCGCGAGTATCGGCATCGGTTGCGCGCGCTTTGCCGCGCAGGATGGCTTCCCAAACGCCAATCTCGTGTTCCACAAAGCCGCGAAGATGCGGCGCGTTGCTTTGTATATTCCATCGACCGAGGAGCAGTTCTTCCTCGGTGTATTCTTCAACCTTACCGCAATAACGTGCGGCAATCGTTTGATAGTATCTTTTATCCTCGTATGTAATGGTCTCGCCAACAATCTCAAAACCGTTCTCGAGGAGCCAACGGCGCAGCAGATGTGCACGCGTCATGGGTTGCAGAACCAACCCGATGCCGCAATCCTTTACCCAAGGCGCCTCGGAAAGGATGCGAAGAATAAGCTCTCCGCCCATGCCGAAAATAAGGACGTTGTCGGGCTTGTACCCCTCGGTACCGTGAAGTCCGTCGGTACAAAGCGTATCGATCTTATCCCCAAGTCCTGCGGTGGCAATGTTTTTCTCCGCGCTCTCAATGGGGCCGCGGTTTATATCGCACGCGAGCGCGCGCGAGGAAATACCCTGCCCAACCAGATAAATGGGCAGGTATGCGTGGTCGGTTCCAACGTCGATCACAGTGCCTCCCCTCGTCAAGTATGGGAGCGCACTGCACAGACGCGCCGACGGAGTAATGATAGATTGCATAATTTTTCCTTTCAGCAACATTCAGTTGTAGAAATAGGGTGCCGCACTCACAGTACGGCACCCGGTGCCAATTATTTATTTCTTTTCAGCAAGAAATTTATTGATGGCTTCTACCAGTGCGTCAGCGTCGGTTCCGTGTACGGCGCATGCGTCCTCAATAGACTCACCGCGAGATGCGGGACAACCAAGGCAGTGCATACCGATGGCAAAAAAGAATTGCGCGGTTTCGCGATCGTAATCAAGAATATCGCCGATGATGGATTGCTTTGTAACTTTCATTTTGCAATCTCCTTTCTTTGTGGCTGTATTGTATATTTACGATATACATAGAACATTATAACCCATTTTGGACGCGATGTCAATGTTTCTGCTATGAATTTTAGAAAAAACGTCAAAAAAAACAGGCATTACCAACTGCTCCTATCTTGACAAAGGGAGAAAGAACTGTTATAATTTATGTTGGAGTGATATGTCGCTTTGCGACAGAGAGGAGGTGTGCGCATGCGCCAAATACTGAGTAACGTAGTTGCAAATGAGCAGCTTCGCGTCCGTCTTGGCAACGAGCTTTTGGCAGGCAAACTTTCGCACGCCTACATTCTTTCGGGCGAGCGCGGGTTTGGAAAGCACACCCTGGCTCTCCACCTTGCCGCCGCATTGGTTTGCGAGCGCAAAGAGGATGGCCACTCTCCTCTGCCCTGCCTCGAATGTCCCACCTGCCGCAAGATATTCTCAGGTAACTCCCCCGATATCATCTATATCAATCGCGGTGATAAGGCAACGCTTGGCGTTGACCCCATTCGTGAATTGAGGCAAGACGTATACATTCCGCCTAACGATCTTTCCGTAAAGGTATATATCATCGAAGAAGCACACCTGATGACACCGCAGGCGCAAAATGCTTTCCTGCTCACGTTGGAAGAGCCCCCCGCTTACGTGTTGTTCCTGTTGCTTTGCGAAAATCCTGCCCTGATGCTGGAGACCGTTCGAAGTCGCGCACCCGTTATTCGTCTTGAGCCCGTGCCGAGCGATATGATTTTGCAACACATCTGCAAAACCGTGCCCGAAGCCAAACGAATGTTGGAAACCGACAGAGCCGCCCTTGAAGAGATTGCGGTTGCCGCTGACGGCAGCATCGGACGAGCATTGGCACTGCTTGACCCCAAGCTTTACAAGCCCCTCTTTGACCGCAGAGAGCTTGCACGCACCTTTGCACGCCTGTGTGCCTCCCCCAAGAATACGGGAGAAACGATGCGGTTTTTGAACAGTCTCGGCACCCGCCGCGATGAACTGATTGAGCAGCTTAGCACCGTTTTGCTTTGCTTGCGTGACCTTTTGCTCTGCAAGCAAACAGAAAACGCTCCGCTTTGCTTTTTCTCCGACCGCGAGGAGGCATCCTCTCTGTCTTACACCTTTACAACCCCTGCGCTCCTCTCGCTTTGCGATAGCGTGAGCGATGCGACCGACCGATTGCGAGCAAACGCAAACGTGCGCCTGACGGTGATTGCTATGGCGCAAAGCTGCAACCTGCTCTGAGTGATACACGTTCCCTCAGTAAGAGGAAAGAAAGGAAACAATATGGAAGACAACAACAAGACCGCTCCCGCGCAGAATACACAAGCGCAAAACTCCCCTGCAGGTGGCGGTGAAAATAAAAACCGCCGTCGCAGAGGTCATCGCGGCGGCAAGAAGCACCAAGAAAAGAAGCAACGTGCGGCGGCTGCCGCAGCGGCTGCCGAAAACGCGCAAAAGAGCGATGGTGCGCCGCAAAAAAGTGAAAAAAATGCGGATACGGTATCTAAAAATGCTCCTAACAAGAGCCAAAAGAGCGATAACCGCAACCGCCATAACCACCGCAAAAAGGATGGCAAAAAGCACCCCGACCGTCTGCCGCAAAAGGATGACGTTTACGGTGATCCCAAGGAAGAGCGTGAGCTTGCCGAATGGCGTTCCAAAATCGTGCTCAATGCCACTCCCTCTCCTGCTCCCACAAAGGAAGAGGAGCCTATAGACGAGCCTATGCCGCAGTTGAGCAACGAAGAGCTCTTTGCATCCCCTATTTCTACTGCCACCCCTGCAACCTCCGAGGAAAGCGAAGAAAAAGTCGAGGTCATCGGCATTCGCTTCCGCTCTGCGGGCAAGGTCTACTACTTTGATCCTCGCGGACAAAAGCTCAAGAAGGGCGAGTTTGCCATTGTGGAAACGGCAAGAGGTCCCGAATTTGGTGAAGTCAGCCTTGAGAATACAATGGTCAACGTCAGTGAGACGGTTACTCCTTTGCGCCCCATCATTCGCATAGCAACCCCTGCCGACGTAGAACACAACGCAGAAAACCGCGAAAAGGAAAAAGAAGCACTCGTGATCTGTCAACAGAAGATCGAAGCGCATAAACTGGATATGAAGCTGATCGACGTGCAATATGCCTTCGACAACTCTAAGCTCCTCTTCTATTTCTCTTCCGACGGACGCGTCGACTTCCGCGAGCTTGTCAAGGATTTGGCATCCGTCTTCCGCACGCGCATTGAGCTACGCCAGATCGGCATTCGCGATGAAGCCAAAATGCTTGGCGGTATCGGCTCTTGCGGCCGTATGCTGTGCTGCTCTACCTTTCTGCCCGATTTTGCACAGGTATCCATCAAAATGGCAAAGGAGCAAGGGCTCTCTCTCAACTCTGCAAAAATTTCGGGTATGTGCGGCCGCTTGATGTGCTGCCTGCACTTTGAATCCCAAACCTATACCGAGGAAATCCGTCGCACCCCCGCTGTTGATTCTCAGGTAAAAACCGAGGACGGTATCGGAACGGTCATCTCTATCAATCCCTTGGCAGGAACCATTCGCGTGGTCCTCAAGGATTCCCCCGATACTCCACCCAAGCAATATCACCGCAGTGAAGTAACCCCTTTGGGAAAGGCTCCCAAAAACACCGAAAATGCGGAAGAAATTGAAGATTGATGCAATGATTTTTTCGACAAAATCCCCACTTTTTCGATTTCTAATATTTTTTTAAAAAAAATATCAAAAAACAGTTGCAAAAACAAAAAAATTGTGATAGGATATAAGTATCCCAAATATAATCAGGAGGAAAAATAGTATGGCATACAAGATCAGTGACGATTGCGTAGCATGCGGCGCTTGCGTTGAAGCTTGCCCTATGGGCTGCATCACCGAAGGTGACGGCAAGTATGAGATCGATGCAGATACCTGCGTATCTTGCGGTGCTTGTGCTGAGGCTTGCCCTGTTGGCGCTCCCCAGGAAGCATAATTACATCTTTGCTACCTAAGAGCGAAGCGGGCGGTACTCTTTGCCGTTCCTCTTCGCTCTTCCAATTCTATCAAGGAGTCGGTGTATGACAGACCTTCCTCTTCCCCCCTTTTCTTCCACACATCTTGCCGATGATGAACGTTTTGATACGGTAAATGAACATATCCGACTGATTCAAAAAAAGCAGGGCCTGACGTTTGGGACCGATGCATTCTTGCTCTCGGCTTTTGTAAAATCCGCACCAAAGGTGCACGCTATCGACCTTGGTAGCGGCACAGGTATTCTTCCCCTTTTGCTGTTGGCAAAGGGAAAGGTCAAGTGTGCCACCGCAGTTGAAGTGCAACCCGCTTTTGCCGATTTGATTGTACGAAATGCCAAACTGAACGGGTTTGGCGATAAAATTGCTCCTCTGTGTGCCGACGTACGCACCTTGCGCCCCGAAAACATTGGTGGCGAGGTTGGCTTGGTCATTTCCAATCCGCCCTATATGAAATGCACGTCGGGCAGACGGAACGAGAGCGACGAAAAATACATAGCCCGCCACGAGGTTTGCGGCAACATTGCCGACTTTTGCGCGTGCGCTTCGCGACTTCTCAAGCACGGTGGAAAATTTGTGTTTGTTTGGCGCCCCGATCGCCTAACCGACTTGCTTTGTGCTATGCAAAGCTCTCGACTCGAGCCCAAACGAATGACCTTCGTTCACGCGGACGCCGAGAGCGAGCCTTGCAGTGTACTGATTGAAGCCATTAAGGGCGGAGCCCCATCGGTACGCATATCCAAGCCGCTCATTCTATATGAAGCACGCAAAGAAAATGAAAAAACACGCCGCCTGACCCCCGCTGCGCAAAAGATATATGACACTTGCAGTTTTGATGATTAAATTCTACCATACCTGCAAAGACTGAACATTGAACGCTTTTTAAGTTAAAATAAATCAAACATAAAAGGAGAACAAGACTATGAAAAAACGCACCGTTGCAAAGTGGATCATTGCATCCGTAGCAATCACTGCCGTTGCCGCTTTTGCTGCCGGCGTAGCTTTTGAGCTCAGAGCCATCAAAAAGCTGACCATTGACATCGACAACGACGAAGAGCCCCAAGCAGAGGATCTCATCGAAGAAGAAGTTGCTGAAGAAGCAGTAGAAGCTTAAAAAACACAAAAGGTGAACAAAGAGAGAACCTTCACGGTTCTCTCTTTGGCTATTGGAGAAGAATGGAACATATCAAACGAATTTTGAGTTACACACGCAGGGCTTTGGATGATTACGGAATGATAAAGCCCGGAGATAAGATTGCTGTGGGGGTTTCCGCCGGAAAGGATTCGCTCACGCTTTTGTGCGCCATGGCGGAGCTTCGCCGCTTTTACCCCGTTCCCTTTGAGCTGGTCGCCGTCACGGTTGATATGGGCTTTGAGGGTGGCATGGATTTTTCTCCTATTCAAAAGCTATGTGACAAGTTGAACGTTCCCTATCATATTACAAAAACCGAAATTGCGAAAATCATTTTTGACATTCGTCAAGAAAAATCGCCTTGCTCTCTTTGTGCCAAAATGCGTCGCGGGGCTCTCCACCGCGCTGCAAAAGAGCTTGGATGCAACGTGGTTGCCCTCGGTCACCACTTTGACGATGCCGTAGAAACCTTTATGCTCAATCTCTTTTTTGAGGGACGTCTTGGTTGTTTCTCCCCTGTGACGTATCTTTCAAGAATGGATATTACGCTCATTCGCCCGATGATTTACATGCCCGAAAAAGAGGTGCGCTATTTTTCGGGCAAGGTGGACTTGCCCGTTATCAAGTCACCCTGCCCTGCTGACGGAAACACGCAACGCGAGGAAATGAAGCAGCTACTCTCCAAGCTCGACCGCGAGCACAACGGTTTGCGCTATCGCATCTTCGGTGCGATGCAGCGCGGCGAAATCGACGGCTTTAAAATCATGCCCGGTATGCAAGGCATTAAGGCGTATGAGGAAGAAAACATTGAGGAATAAAGCCTGATACGCAGTTTTGCAAAGTAGGGGCGAAGAGATTGCTTGCAATCTCGTGGCGGCTTGCCGCCTTCCATCAGGTCGTCCGACATTGTTCAATTATTCACCTTCGTTGCGGGGCGTCGAGGACGCCGGTCCCTACAATGAATTTTTATTTCACTGTAGGGGCGATTCACGAATCGCCCGTTTTTATTTGCGG